>NZ_MUFN01000023.1:0-79530 GCF_001996205.1 Salinivibrio sp. IB574
TCTCTAGCTGGGTTTTAACCTTTAGGCGCACCACAGCCTCTTCTTGTTGACGCAGCTTGCCACGACGCAGCTTTTTAACTTCATCCGGCAGCGCAGTAAAATCGATATAATCGAGCCACTCCAACTGCCGACCAATCTGTCTATTCGAGGTGGGGTCAATAAAGCGTTTGCGCCATTTGGGCCGCCCTTTACGAATCCATCGCCATAGCGCGTCACGCAAATCATCTTTGAAAATCTCACGCAATGCATAGATCCCGGCCATCGCCAAAACAAACGATAAGGTTATTTCGCCCAAATACTGCCGCGCCTGCACAATCACAGTCGTGACAAACAGCATCACAAACGCTGTCGCCGAGGCTTTCGCGAGTTTGTTGAGGTTCTTACCCAAAGCTTCCGGTTTTTGGCGAATGGTGACGGGAAACTCAATCAAGCGACGTAACAGGCGCATTTTGTTCACCATACGGGTCGGGTCGCTGATAGCTTTGTCAGAATTATAGCGATTGACCAAACGATGGGCTTCTTCCGCTTCGCAAAGCTCCACCAGTTGTTGGCGGATGGTTTTATACACCGAACCACGAGGCATATGCGCTAGAAGCGATAGGAACCGCTGCTCAGTCAGCCATGAGAGGTAATTATCAATGTTGTTGTAATACTTAACCAGCTTAGTATCTTGCGGTTTATAACGACGCAAACGGCGTAAAATTTCCACCGCCATCTCGATGGTATCTTCCAGTTGCTCAAGTGCATCTTCGTCTTCCAACCCTGAGACCGACTCAAAAAAGTCGTGCGTAGCTTTTTCTAATGAGAGGGCGTATTGATAGGCATACAAACTCAGGCTGACCCGATATTGCTCAGTGGGTAATTTCTCTCGGCTAGCTAAACGAGAGTGCACCAAAGGTAAGTGGTAGCGGGAGGTAAAATAGGTGCGGCTATTTGACAGCACGCGGTGGTAGAATTCATCCTCGTTCAGGACATGCTTACCAAACTTCAGTTCTCCCGGGACAAACAAGTAGAAATCGACTTCTTGTGCACTAATCTCCTCGTTAAGAATGGCAACGCGAACCGATAAGCCTTCATGTTTATCTACCGTGATCAATCCTACTCTCCTACTACTTAATGGAATACTAACGCGGCAGCAGAAAAACTGCCTGAAAACGATACTATTATTCCACAACCTCAGTCTATTGCGTCATCATAATGACAATTATATGACACGTCATTGGCGGTTAATTTATCACCACCTTTTTAATTATCCCGCTCGTACCCCATGTATACAGGGCTCAGAAGAAAGCTAACAAAGAAATTAACGGGGTTATCCACAGCTTTAGTAGATAACTTTTTCCTCTCTCATCTAAATGTAGTTTGTCTTCAACTAGATATAGTGTCGATTATGACTTAACTCACTTGACGCTTTGGCCAATCAAGGTAAATCAGCTGCGCATCCACCTCGTTGATCGCTTGCCACGATGTCGTCTCAAACGTCACCACCGCTATTCCAGACGTGGGTAAATTCTCTTTGTACATGCCCACCTGTTGGAGATAAAGGTTCAACGCAGGATTATGACCAATGATCATCGCGGTTTGATGACGATCATCCAACTGTTTCGCTACGGCAGTAATCGCACCACTGTGCTCGGTATATAAGGCGGTGTCGACGAGGATAGGTGGCTTGTCATTAAGGGTCTGCGCCACCAAAACCGCGGTATCTTTCGCTCGCTGCGCTGAGCTGGTTACAATGGTTTGAGGCTGCAATAACCAAGCATTAAGGCGATCAGCCATCAAAGGGGCTTGACGAAATCCTCTTGGGTTTAATGGCCGATCGTGATCATCTAAGCTAGGATCATCCCAACTGGATTTCGCATGTCGCATCAAAAACAGGTATTTCATTCTACCTCCTTAAACCGAGTGCACTTTTCACATCAACATGGCTTTTTATCCGTCCGCCCACCCCGTTAATCAACAAAAAAGCGAGCCAAGGCTCGCTTCAAAAGGCACATTGCTGTCACGCGTTGCCTTAGCTTGCCACCACTTCACGTAGCCGCTCTTGGACAACGTTCACGAGCAAGTCAGGTTGAAACTTAGAGATAAACTGGTTGCAGCCGACTTTTTCAACCATGGCCTCGTTGAAACTACCACTCAATGAGGTGTTAAGTGCGATGTAAAGGTCACTCATTCGGCTATCAGAGCGCACCTCATGCGTTAGTTTGTAGCCATCCATCTCAGGCATCTCAGCGTCGGTGATCATCAATAGGATCTCATCGCTGACATTTTTGCCTTCATCACACCAACTTTTAAGTAATTGCAGCGCCTCGGCACCGTTTTTTTTCATAATACATTCGACACCAAACTGAGACAGGGTATCACTGACTTGTGCGCGTGCTGTTGACGAATCATCCACCACCAAGACACGCTGCCCTGCCATATATGGTGTGAGTTGAGGATCGAGCACGTCTTCTGATATGCCAATTTCATACGCGACAATCTCAGCCAGGATTTTCTCAACGTCAACAATTTCCACAAGGCGCGTTTGGCCATCAAAGTCTTGGCGAGTGATCGCAGTCAGGTAGTTATTTCGGCCGGTGCCTTTGGGCGGCTCCATAATCTCATCCCAGCCCATGTTTTTGATATTGATGACTTGGCCAACTAAGAACGCCTGTATCGTCCGGTTGTACTCGGTCACGATCACGTTGCAATCATCCGACACCCCGATCGAGCCCATGCCAATCGACTGGCGCAGGTCAATCACAGGAATCGACTTTCCTCGGATCATCGCCACACCACGCACATTCGGATGCGAGCCGGGCATTTGGTTGAGTCGAGGCACTTTAATGACTTCACGCACTTTAAAAACGTTGATGGCAAAAGGTTGCGTGGTGCCAAGATAAAACATCAAAAGCTCTAGGCGGTTCTCCCCCACCAGCCGCGTACGCGAATCTACCGAATCTAAAATATTGGTCATAGTTTGCTCAACCGTTGGTTTACTTCTTAAAAGGCGTATATCCGATGCGCGTGATAGCTCGAGGACGAGCACCTAATCATGCACTTTTGTCATTTACGTAACACGGTGACAAAAAAGCTATTACCCTTATTTTAGGTAAGAAATGACGACAGGCAACCTATTGCACTGTGTCTGGCTCTGTCTTCGTGTTTTTCTGCGTCATTAGCCTAGCATGACTGCTGACCGGAAAGCGTGCGAAATCGCGCATTTAATTCACACTATCAATAAGTTTCAAATATGAGACAATAGTACGGAAAAATTTTATGTTCTGTCTAATCCCCCCTATCATAATGGGGAGATGTGTCTTACGCATAATGCTGATAAAATACACACCGTTATTACGATTACACGTAGAGTGATGCTATGAAGAGCAAAGCCAATCAATCACAAGGCATGTTGATGTTCCGCCTGACCCCGACGCAATCTTTTGCGATCGGGACGCTAAAGGTGCGGGAGATTATCCCTTTTCAGCCGCTAACGGATTTGCCCGGCTCTCACCCCACAGTAATAGGAACTACCAGTTTCCGTGGCATCGCCACTCCTGTCATTGATATGGCAAAAGCGATTGGTTACAAGCCAGTCGATAAGTCAGAATGGGAGTCGTGTTACATCATCGTCACTGATTGCCAACGACGCGTGATGGGCTTTTTGGTGCGTGGCATCGAAAAGATCAGTGAATGCGACTGGCGTTCGATCGCCGAACCACCTCAAACACTGGGCACTCGTGCGTTTCTAACTGGCGTAATGAAAATCGACGAAAAGCTGGTTCAGCTGTTGGATGTCGAATATATCATGGAGCATATTTTCCCATCCGATCCGGATAAACTGCACCCTGTCTTATCGGACGTCGATCGTGAAAAATTGAAACCAATGAATATTTTGCTCGTCGATGACTCGATCACAGCGCGACGACAGCTATCAGAAGCCTTAGATAGTATAAATATTCCTTACTACGTCACAAACAATGGTTCAGAAGCGCTGGATATGATGAAAAACGCGGCCGCGGCTGGAAAACCGTTTGACATTATTGTTAGCGATATCGAGATGCCTGGCATTGACGGTTATGAGCTTGCCTTTGAAATTCGTAGCGATGACAAGCTGGCCGAAGCGTACCTGATCCTCCATACGTCGCTGTCGAGTGATATTAGTGTGGATCGCGCCAAACAAGTCGGTGCGCACGAAGCACTGACAAAGTTCGACGCCACCGAGCTCGTTCAAGCCATGTTACGTGGCGCGATGCTAAAAACCTCTGGCTCTTCAGTAAAACTTGAAGGTACGCCAACCAACTACTGATCGCTATCCCGAGCAGGCTGGCTTTGATATGTGTCATACCACTGTCAATGCGAGTCTGCTATCTTTGCCAACATCACGTTCTAATCGGATATAAGGTGGTTTAGGCATGTCTTTCGCCAGTCTCTCCCCAATGGCACATCCTTTGTATCCCAAATCAGATCCTTTATCGGTTCAATTGATGAAAAACTCCTCACTTCAAGCGCGAAAAGGCTGGGTTTGGCCGTGCGCTTGTGGTTTAATTTTTTCATACTTCAAAAAATAGAAGGCGACTACTATGACCAGCGTATACGAGATCGTTAAGCACTCACGACAAAAGAACAAACTCAAACGCGAAATCCAAGACAACGACAAGAAAATCCGCGACAACCAAAAACGCGTTGTGCTGCTAGAAAATTTGCTCGACTACATCCAACCTGAGATGTCCTATGAAGACATCGTCGAAATCATCAAGAATATGAAAGGTGATTACGAAGACCGCGTCGATGACTACATCATTAAGAACGCAGAAATCTCCAAACAGCGTCGTGAAATTAGCCGTAACATCAAAGAGCTCACCAAGCAAAGTAAAAGCGGTAAGTAAGCTAAACCTCTCACGCTAACTTGAGTGTTAATACCCGCCTATTGCGGGTATTTTTCGTTAAGTATGCGCATTACGCCTCAGCCAGTGGATTGCGAATCGCCTCACCAAACATGGGAATGGGCCGTTCGTTGCTATCATCATAGCCGATGTTAAATCTGACCCGATTGATACAAACCTTCTCTTTCGTCTCACTCAACACATCAAACAACCTAAAGCGTTCATTCAGCTGCGGATGCGCCTGTTGATAGCGACGAAGGGTGTCACCTAACTGACGATAAAATTCAGCCTCGCTTATTCCAAGCGATACAAACCACGGCGAAATAAAACGCAGCGTAGTCACAAAGTGTCCCGTATATAAATCATGCACCAGATAGTGTGGCGGCAAGTGCTTGATCGCCGCTCGCACGCGTTTATCTAAGCTGTCCAACTCTGGAAACGGTTGATCGACAAAGCGTAAATCACCATGAAAATCTTTGATCATGCAACCTACAGGGATATCGTCTTCCAGCACCACGGTAATGTTTTGCCCATGCGCAACTAACCCAATCCCGTATTGGCACAGCAAGTGATAAAGGGGGACAACAACGTAATCAAACAAACGCTGCAACCATTCGCTAGGTGTTAGCACGGTACGCGCAATCAGCGCTTCGACACAGCTGACCCCATCGCCACCCGCTTGCATCAGAGTCGCCATACTCATGGGTCGCTGATGAGACGGTAACAGGCTTTCGGCACGCTCACGCCAAACGCATCCCAACATTTCATGATATTTGTAACAGCTGTCTATTTGTGCCTGATAAGGCTGCGGGCAGTACACACCGGCGACTTCCTGCTGCACATGCATGCCAAGACGCGACAATAACGCATCCTCGCGTACACAGGTTGACAGCCATTTTGACAGCACTGGGCCATGGGCAATAAAGCTCCCCGGTACGCCGCGATAGCAAGAGGTATTGAGAATGGTTAATGCTGTTTTTACGTCGTACTTGCCGCCTTCATCCGCCCGACTCAAGGTACGAATCGACTGCTGTGGACGCCACTGTTCCTCACTCGTGCCCAGATCAATGATGTCACCAGAGGCAAGTAATGACGCATATTGGCTGTAAATATAACGCTGCATCTGCCACGGATGCACCGCCATAATCAGATAATCATCCCGTTTATCGACCGCTAAGCGCGTTATGAGTGCCTCATAAGCGGCTGGTGATAGGGTCTCCGAGAGTAAAGAGGCCTGCTCGAATCCATCCCCAAAGCCATAACGTGCGCATGCTCGATGTACAGCGAGATAATGCAACGCAAATGTGTTGCCATACTCAGGCGCATACTGTTGGCTATCTTGCTGGCCCCAGCCTAATCGCCCTTTATTGGCGAGCGCCTTGGGGTGAGCATCCAAATAGGGCTGGCGATCGGTTTCTGATAACGTCACGAGTTTATCGGCTGGCAGGGTGCTAAGCATCGCGAGATGCTGTTGTTCCGCAATGAGTGTTTCTTGATACTCCTCGATAAAACCACCAAGGTGCAAAGGCGCCATATCGATAACAGGCTGCAAGTCCATCACTAATGCAATCAATTCTGGATGGTGGTTGTCGCCCCGTGACACGCTGCCACTATCTACCATCACCATTCCCCAAATGCTCATGGTGCCCGTAAACCGCCACTCTATATCAGGCAGCGTCAACCTAAACTGGCGCCCTTCAAGATGGTCAATCGTAATCACATTTTCGAAATGAAGCTCACTGATCGCTTTTGCGAGCAGTTTCTGATTGGCTGCTTGCCAATAATTCCCCTGCATTTGTTACGTCCTTTATGCGTTATTTTTCACCGAATTAGATGAAATGTGGCAATTCGGTTATCAATGTATTGACAACAAGGACAAATATCAATAATCATAATGATATCTATTATCATTTGATGATAAATAATTAGGTAGTGACGTAGACGTACTGCAGGGACGCAGGCTCACTGAGCCCTGCAGCTTTATGTTGTATAAGGATAAATATGAAGTCTAAAAAAGTAGTTGACCTCTCACTGACCCCACTGGCCTTAGTGATTGGCGCACACCTTGCCCATGCCGCCCCTTCTGCGGCCAATACTGAAACCATCATCGTAACTGGCAGTAAAATTCAGACCACGATCGCCGATTCCGCCAGCACCAACTGGGTGATTACCAATGAAGAACTAACYCGTGAAATTCAAGGCGGTGAGTCATTAAAAGGCGCGCTCGGAAAGCTGATCCCAAGCTTTGACTTTGGCAGCACTAACGCGCGTACCAATGCCTCACAGAATTTGCGTGGCCGCAGCGCACAAATCATGATTGATGGCGTCGCACTAAATGCCGCTCGCACCATCAGCCGCCAACTGGATAGTATCGATCCCTTTAATGTCGCACGTGTTGAGGTACTATCAGGCGCGACTTCCATTTATGGCGCGGGGGCAACCGGCGGTATTATCAATATTATCACCAAACGCGGTGAAGCGGGCGATGCGCAACTTGAGGTTCACACCGGCGTCACCACTGGGTTTAACAACAGCGACGACCTGACCAAAAAAGCCGCGGTCGCAGTATCCGGCGGCAGTGATAGCTTGCAAGGGCGCTTATCCGTGGCGTATGAAGGCAAAGGTGCGGCCTACGACGGTAATGGCGATCCTATTTTGCCCGATGTAACCCAAACCGATACCCAATTCAATGACAGCATTGATGTGATGGGTAGCCTAGATTACCGCCCTGATGACGAACAGCACCTTTCCCTAACTGCTCAATACTATGACAGTCAGCAAGACAGTGATTACGGGATCTGGTTTGAAGATACGACCGATCTAAAAAGTGACGTTGAGCGTCGTAAAGGGCTCAAACTTGATGAGCAACCATTCACTGAACGTTTGATGCTCAACACCCAATATAGCCATACCAATGTGCTGAATCATGCCTTACTCGCACAAGCCTATTATCGAGAAGAAACCTTCGGCTATTTCCCGTTTCCGCGTAAAGGTCTATTTAGCGGCTCAGAGCAAAGCAACGATGTTTACGGCCTAAAAGTCTTACTGGAGAAAAACTGGGATAACCTCACGCTGAACTATGGGTTGGATTACAGCAAGGAAGAGTTCCGCGCCAAGCAATACGTCTATGATTCAACAACCAGTGCAACAAGTCATGGTTTAGAGTTTGAGAAAAAGGGCACGATCGGTCGTTATCCTGACTTTGATACCCAAAATGCCGGTGTGTTTGCTCAAGCAGACTGGGCCGTTAACGATAAGTTAAATGCCTTTGCCGGATTGCGCTACCAGTACACCAAGTACAAAGGCAGTGATTTTATCGGCTTCACCCAGCAAGCCTATATTCTACTCGGCTTATTGCCAGATGCGGATGCCATCCCAGGCGGCACCACAGACAAGGATATTTGGCTTGCGAATGCGGGACTCAAGTACGACCTAACCGACAACCAACAAGTTTGGGCTAACTTTAGTCAAGGCTTCAACATGCCCGACCCAGGTAAATTCTACGGCAAAGGCAAATATTCAGGCGGTACCCTCACCAATAGCGTGAGTGTTCAAAACACGGAATTGGACGGCGTAAAAACCAACTCCTTTGAGCTAGGCTGGCGCACTCAGCAACAAGACTACAATGCGCAAGTCGCCGCGTACTACTCGATTTCAGACAAGTCGTACAAGTACAACAACGATCTCGATGTCACCTTAGATAGTGACAAACAGCGTATCTATGGCCTCGAAGGGCAAATCAAATACTACCTCACTGACACTTGGTATAGCCGCGCGCAAGGTCACCTCGTGCAAAGCGAAATTAAAGATAATGGCCATTGGGATGAGCTGAGTATCTACAATGCGAGCCCATCCACTGCGATGGCGGCAGTAGGCTACGATAACTTCGATTGGGGCACCGAGCTAAACCTCCAACACGTTGGCGATCTATCTGATGAAGATGGCGACCGCCTTGAGGGCTATGAGCTTGTCGGCCTTAATGGTTACTACACGTTGCCGGTCGGCCAAATTAATTTCGGCATCCAAAACCTGTTTGATAAAGACTATCAAACGATTTGGAGCCAAAAAGCACAGAAAGTCTATAGCGGCCTCGCTAGCGCCGACATGTTTGACTACGCCGGCGTAGGGCGCACCTTTAGTTTAAGCTACAGCGCCACGTTTTAACTATGTTCCTTTTCGCGCCCAGTCCTCGCTGGGCGCCTTTTCTCCTAATTTGTTTCACCCATAGTTGCACCACAACATTGCCTTAGTAAGCCCGTGTCTGTAAGGAGTTGTCATGACACATCCCCTGAGTTTAAATGCGTTTTTCAATGCGTTGTTTGTCGAGCACCCACACACGCGTGTGATAAAAGGTCAGCCTGACCACGTCAGTTTCCCGTGTGAACAGGGCGAATTATTATTACCGCTCACCTACACCTCAGCAGCCGGCCGTCATCGTTATCAAGGTGACATACTGTGGCGCGGTAGCGACGGTGAAACTGTCCCTACTACCTTTGCCGATGCGGTTTACCGTATCGCGCAATCAGTGCCTGAGGTTAGTGGCGAGCGTCTCGACCGCTTTGCATCACGTGTTAGCCAGTCTGACGCCTATGTACAGCGAGCAGAAGCACATTGGCAACACAGGTTCGCTGACCGCTGGCCACAGCGTTTTATCGAATCGGAGCAGTCTCTGACCGGCGGTCATAGCATGCACCCTGCCCCCAAGAGCAATGAACCACTGACGCCCGAACAGCAAGAGGCGTATCTACCCGAATTTGCGCAGTCATTTGCGATTGAATGGTTTGCGGTTGCGCCGGGGCAATGGACAGGTGAAGGGGTTAACCATGATGTACTCGACACCTTGCAATCCTTGTTTGTCGATAGCGTAGGCTTAACCCATGCGGCCAATTTGCCGCAAGGCTGGCTTCCCTTGCCCATGCATCCTTTACAAGCGCAAGCATGGCGTGACAGTGATGACGCACGTGCACTCAAAAACAGCGTGATTGATTTAGCCTTAACCAGTAGCGGCTGGCTGGCCACTTCATCGTCACGCGCCATCTATCATCCCGACCATCCGTGGATGTTAAAAGTCTCTCTGCCTGTCAAGCTCACTAACTCGGTACGGCTATTAACCGCCACCGAAGCCAAGCGTGGTACCTTACTAAGTAAAATGCTCAACGCAGCCCCCGGACAAACGCTGCAGCAGCGAACCCCCACGACGACCTTTATCGAGGAGCCGGTCTGGTGCACCATTTTGTCCGAGCAAGGTGAGCCTTTATCACTGCCTTTGGTGAGCTTGCGCGACAATATTTTCGCCCACCAAGCCGATCAAGATGTCCACCTGCTCGCCAGTATCAACCAGCCACATGGGCAAGGCAGCCAAATTGGCGCGCTGATCGCGCAAGCCGCACAACATCATCAATGGACACAGCACGACGCCGCACATCATTGGTTAGCCGCCTTCTTGGACCATATTCTGTATCCCCTGTGTTTGGCGCGCAGCGATTATGGCATTTTGTTACTGGCCCACCAGCAAAATATCTTGCTGCGTACCGCGCACGGTTTGCCTAGTGCCATGATGTACAGAGACTGCCAAGGTATTTGGGTCACCGACCCTGCCCCTACGCTGTTCCCCGATGCATTCAGTGAAGGGTTACCAAGCTGTTACGTCACAGCCAACAAGGTTGACCCATATCTGAGTTACTATCTGATTGGTAATACGCTAATCAATACACTTTCCACGATCAGCGAAGCTACCGGTGTCACCGAGCAGCGTTTGTGGCAGGTCTGCCGTCAAGCTTTCGCAACGTGGCGAGCGAGCCACCCTGTGGATAGCCGCCTGTATGACTATCTTCTCGACTCGCCGACCCTACACTGGAAACGGAACTTCCAAACTTTCCTCGCCGATCACAATGAAGCGACACTGGCCGATCCCAGTCAAATTTACACGGATATCGATAACCCATTTTATGGTGATAACGCACTGGGCTCATGGGTATTTAAACCGGTCAATCTTGATCGCACCGTGGGACTTCGCAGCCACTTGCTCGACGCGTCTTATCACCTCATCGACGTGATGGAGCATGGTCAAGCCAAAGCGACCTTCGTGCTGCACCAACCGGACAATGACACCGCGACACTAACCACGCGCTATTGCAATGATGAATCACTCTGGTGGTCGGCCGTTGAACACGCCTTTTATCAGCATCAGTGCCAAGCACTGCATGCCAGTGATTACCCTCACGCTCTGCAATCCGTCGTCTCCCCCGGCACACCACTGACGCTGTCGCAGTTTAAACAGCACTGCCCGATTTGGCACCAAGCTCAGGCCCCCTCCAATGAGGGATACCAAACCGCAGACAACGGCTTAACCCACCCAACGCGGCCTGAAAAACCACAAGGTGTGTTCTATCGTCGCTACTTTTATCACCTCAAACGCACCCTGACGCTGCGTCCGGTAGAAACAGAACGTGATCTTGCATGCTTTCACGCATGGCATAACCATCCGGATATTGCTCCGATTTGGGAATTAGAGGGCTCGCTCGACTTTCATCGCCAATATCTGCAAAAGGTGCACCATGACGCACATCTTATCCCCGTAATTGGCGAGTTTGATGGCCAGCCTTTCGGCTACTTTGAAATTTATTGGGTCGCCGAAGACCGGCTTGGGCCTTATTACGATGTCGATGCCTTTGATCGTGGGGTTCACATGCTAGTGGGTAACCCTAACTTTATGGGCCGCCAATACTTTAAAGCGTGGGCGCAATCGCTCATTCACTACTGCTTTTTAGCCGAATGTCGAACCATAAATGTGATGGGAGAGCCGAACGCGGCAAATTGGCGTGTGGTACGCATTAGCCGTGGCGTAGGCATGAAAAAACAAAAAGAATTCGATTTCCCGCATAAGCGCGCCGCACTGTTGCAATGTGAACGTAACGACTTTTTCGCGCAGTATGCACAATAAGGATGTAGTGATGACAAGGCATTACTCTGTTTTAGGTGTCGGGCTTGGCCCCTTTAATCTCAGTGCGGCGGCACTGCTGGCTCCCCACACTCAAACGATTTCAAGTTTGTTTGTTGAGCAAAAGCCACGCTTTGCATGGCATCCCGGTTTATTGCTGGATGATGCAAAAATGCAAACCTCGTACCTGAAAGACATGGTGACGGCGGTTGATCCAACCAGTCCCTATACGTTTATTAATTATCTGGTTAAAACCAAGAAGTTCTATCCTTTTACGGCGCGGGGCGAACAGACGGTCTCGCGGTTAGAGTTTTCAGATTATATGGCTTGGGTGGCTCACCAGCTTCCCAATACCCAATTCGACACACCCGTCGTTAACATTACGCCACACGGCTCAGGCTTCGCCGTGAATACGCCACACGGGCAATTGACCTGTGATCATCTGATCATTGGTACCGGTACTCAGCCGTTTATGCCTGACTGTGCTGAACCATTTGTGGGTGAGCAGGTCTTTCACGCCAGCGAATTGGCACTTCGACAACCGGACCTAAGGGGTAAAAAAGTCGCCATTGTTGGTGGTGGCCAAACCGGTGCCGATGTCTTCCAGCACCTCTTTGATGGTGAATTTGGCAAAGTCACGCATATTGATTGGATATCTCGCCGCCCTAACCTACAAGGGCTGGATGAGAACCCGTTTACTGATCAGTATTTTATGCCTGACTATGCAGAGCAGTTTCACGGTCTCGACCCCAAAGTCAAACACACTCAACTTGCACAACAAAAGCTGGCCAGTGATGGGATCACCGAGAATTGCTTACAAGGGCTATACCAACGCCTCTATCATGATAAATATGTACGCCGGTCACCGCCGTGGTGGCGACTGCTTCCGGGACAAACACTCACGGGTATGCAATCGCACCCATCCGGTTACCAGTTAACCACAACAGCAACGTTGACCGGTGACTCAGCGACAGTCGATGCAGACGTGGTTATCTTGTGTACCGGATTTTCTCGTGCCCTGCCTCAGTGTCTCGGTACCCTGCGCGATTGTCTTGACCTCGATGACAAAGGTCGGCCAAGTGTGAATGCGCACTACCGAGTAAAGATGCGAGAAGGCTACGCTCAGGCGTTGTATATGATGAATGTCGGCACGCATTGTCACGGCATTATTGAGCCGCAACTAAGCCTTGCGGCATGGAGGGCCGCCACCATTATCAATGCGATTAACGATACACCACTGTACGATATTGCCCATCACCACGGTCTGCTTGATTGGACACTGGCGGCGTCCACCTCTTCCACACCGAAAATGCAAAAAGTAGCAGGTTGGTAATGGCCCACGCACACACACAAGCGGCGAGACAAACCGAAAGGTGGCAACCGATCACCTTGACCTTGATTGCTGCCTTGATGGGCATCGGTCAGAATGGACTCTTGGTCTCGCTCCCCCTGCTGGTAGCACAAGGTGGCTTTTCACTGTCGACATGGGCCGTGATTATTGCCGTGGGGAGCGTGTTGTTTCTCCCCGCCGCGCCATTTTGGGGACGGATCAGCGACCAACATGGTCCCAAGTTTGTGGTCCTGCAAGCGCTAACCGGCATGGCGATTAGCTTCGCGTTATTGCTTACTGCAACATTGGGTGCGCAAAGCAGCGCTATCCAATGGCCTTGGTTATCGCTTGCGGTACTGGCACGGGTGATCTACGGCTTAACGGTCGCAGGGATGGTGCCGGCCAATCAGCATTGGGCCGTGTTACTCGCCGGTGAGGCGCGTCGTATGCAAGCGATTACCTCCATCAGTATTGGCTTAAGCCTCGGCCGATTAGCTGGCCCGCTGATTGCCTCGGCAGTGCTAGTGATCAGCCCCTACGCGTCACTGACGCTGATGCTATTACTGCCACTATTAGGCGCAATCGCTATCAGCATGATGCCTCACTGCGCGGGTAAAAAGGACGAACCTCATTCATCCGCCCGTCTATGGCTCGCGCCAAAAGCCATTTGGCCCTACATGGGTTACGGCCTTGCCGTGTGTGCAGCGATTGCTCTATTGCAATACAATCTCACCCCCATGCTCAATCACCTCACCGAATGGTCCGCCGATAAAGTTAGCCAAGCCATCGGCTATTTGCTGACGTTAAGCGGTATCGCCACCTTAGCCGTACAAGTGTTAGTGGTAAAAAGACAGCGTCTGAGCACCGAGCGTATGCTAAGCCTCGGCGCAATCAGTATGGTGACCGGCTACGCCCTGCTATTAGTGCCACATTTTGCTGTGTTAGTGATGGCAATGCTGGTGATATCAGCTGCCTGTGCACTTCTTATCCCCGCCTATACCAGCCAAGCGATGCAACGGTTCGATCATGAACCGGGGAAAGTCAGTGGTTATATCGCGATGGCCCATACGCTGGGTTATGGGTTCGCCTCCCTGTTAGCAACGCTCACGTTAAATTATCCGCCCCTGCCTACGTTAACCTGCCTGCTGCTTTCTTGCACCGTTGTCATTGGGGTACTGGTAATCAAACCTGCGGCTTCGCCTCGTTAACTCACTCATAGAGCAGAGACACTGCCACTGCGCACACCTCCTGCCACTTTTCTCGCCCTCGGACGTGAACATCAGCTTATCACCGAGGGCGAACAATGCTCTGAGATTAGAAAGAAGACAAAGGTTCTCAGGTTACAACCTGATTTCATTGAGTTAATCACACGGAATGGCGTGGCAAGGATAGATGCAGCTAACTACACTGTCTAATAGATCGTCAGCTACTGGGTGAGAGATGCGCAAATGAAAGGAATCTTGTTGTCACTGATACTGGGCATTGCCTTTACCAGCCATGCACACGCGAAAGACATTACCTTTGGTATCGTGCCACAGCAATCTGCGATTACATTGGCTAATAACTGGGGCCCGATTTTAGAATACGTCTCTCAACAATCAGGTTACAACCTTGTCTTTCGCACTGCCAAAGACATTCCCGAATTCGAAGGACGTGTGCTCACCGGTGCATACGATGTCGCTTATATGAATCCTTATCACTACACCGTTTTCCACCAAAAGCCTGGCTACCAAGCATTTGCGAAACAAAAAGATAAGCGGATTCACGGTATTCTAGTCGTCAAAAAAGAAGCGTCCATTTCCTCCCTTGAGGAGCTCGACGGAGCACGCTTAGCCTTTCCCTCCCCCGCCGCGTTTGCGGCCAGTGTGGTGCCACGTGCCGCGCTGAAGAATCAAGGTATCAGCATTACGCCACAATATGTCTCGTCCCATGACTCGGTGTATTTGAACGTTGCACGAGATTTCTTTATTGCCGGCGGCGGCATTGAGCGCACCTTTAACAATACCAATGCTAAAGTGAGCGAGCAGTTACGCGTGTTATGGAAAACGCCCGGCTATACGCCTCATGCATTCGCGTTTCATCCCGACCTTGACCCTCAAGTAGCCGACGCGATTAAAGCCGCCTTTCTCTCCATGAATGAAAGTGAAAAAGGCCGAACGCTGCTGGGTAATATCAGCTTCAAAGGGATAGAATCCGCGCAAGATGAGGATTGGGACGATGTGAGAGCGTTAAACATTACGCTGTTGCAACACTTGCTGAGTGAATAACCCATGTCCTTGCGATTAAAGACCATCTTAGGTGTCGCCCTGATTGAGGCGATCCTGTTGGCGATTCTGCTGACATTAACTCTCAATTATTTGGAAACCACCAACTATCAAGGGCTCAATCAACGCGCGAGTTCCACCACGCAGTTGTTCGCCTCCACGGTAAAAAATGCGGTGTTATCGTTCGATCTCGCCACCGTCGATTCTTTTACTCAAGAGCTACTCCATAACAGCGATATTATGTATGTCGCGGTTTTAGGCGATAACGGGAGAGTCTTATCATCGGCCGGTAACCTTCCTGAATCTTTCAATACAGCCATTCTTGAGATGAATGCCCAGTCCGTCACGGATGGGTTGTATGATGTACGCGCGACCATTTCTGAATCTGGCATTGAGTTTGGCTCGGTCTGGATTGGCTTTGACCTGACCGGCCTGCTTAGCCAAATCAAAGACGCGAAAAATTGGAGCATGCTGATTGTGCTGGGCGAAATGTTATTAGTGGCATTGTTTTCTTATCTTTTGGGAAGCTATCTGACCCAGCGCTTATCAGAACTTAAAAATGCTGCCGATACCATCGCCAGTGGCGAGCGAGACGTACACATTTCAACCCACGGGAAGGATGAACTGGCCAGTGTGGCCGCCGCGTTTAGCAATATGATTCAAGCATTACGTGACTCCGAGAACAAAACTGCGACCTACCAAAAACGCCTAGAAGAGGCCAACCAGACACTAGAAAGCAAGGTGGCGCGACGCACGGCCGATTTGGTGCGGTCCAATGATCAACTCCGTGAGATAAACCATCAACTCAAGCAAACACAAGAAAAGCTGGTCGAAAGCGAGAAAATGGCCTCGATTGGGACCATGGCGGCAGGGGTTGCCCATGAAATCAATAACCCCATCGGCGCAGTGAAAAGTAACCTAAAAATGTGTCAAGAATATCTCGGCACCTACCAAAAGTGGACAGATATTGCCGAGCGCGTCATTCACCAATCAGAGCCGCTCGAAACCCTCACGCACTGGAAAAAGCGTCACTATGCCGATGACCTTTATGATGATTTTAGTGATAGCCTTGCCGATGCCAACGACTGTGTGCAACGCGTGATCAATATTGTTTCCGCCTTACAGCAGTACTCCAGCTACAGCCAACAAACACGACAACACTTTCAAAGCATTGAGATCTTTACGGTGATTGATGAGGCGCTGAATACTCTCTCACCACCGACGAGTCTCAAGATATCGATCGCCGCTAACGTATATCAATTGCCTCCAGTCATGGGACGCTATGAGGAGCTGGTGATGCTGTTTAAAGAAGTGCTCAAAAATGCGTTGCAAGCCTGTGAGCGGGGAAATCCAGACGTTGCACACCGTATTGATGTGGAGGGGGAAAACAAGGGTGACTCGTGCACCATCACCGTGAAAGACTCTGGACCAGGATTACCGCGTGATCAGGCTCATCGTGTCTACGACCCCTTCTTTACCACCTTGCCGGTTGGACAAGGCATGGGGCTTGGGTTGACTTATGTGTATGATATTGTTCGTCATCACCAAGGAGAAATACAACTTACCTCCTCAACCCACGGCACTACAGCCGCTATCACCTTACTCTGTCAGACAGATGACGCCGCTGAGAATCATGCCTCATAACTGCCATCCGATTTATGGAGGTGTTTCGGGTGTTTTAAAATCCGCTAAAAATTCGAAAATATTATCTAGACTCAACGGTGCGCCAATGCCATAACCTTGAACTCGCGTACACCCTTTTTCTCTCAAAAAGTCGATTTGGTTTTGATTCTCGACCCACTCAGCCACCACCTCGACGTTCATCAGCCGCGCACTCTGACCCACTGAAGTCAGGATCACTTCATCCATCTCACTCTGACCAATATTACGAACAAAGCGGCCATCTATTTTTATCACATCAAAGGGGAGGTCGCACATGGACTCAAACCCCGCAAAACCAGTCCCAAAGTCATCTAGCGCACAGGAGATCCCGAGGGATTTCAAACGTTCCATTTGCTGGCGCGTTAATGAAAAGTCATCAATCCGGTCAGTTTCTACCAACTCGACTTCAAGGTGTGCAATCTCATCGGGGTAGTGCGGCGAAAGGTGCTGGATAACATCAACCACAAACCCAGTCTCTAATTGTTTTGCAGTGACATTAACACTCACCGTTTTCGCGTAGCCCGCCTGACGTAGTCGCCCAATCGCTTCCAGTGCTTGCTCAAACATCGAGGTGGTTAGCACATCTTCAAGTCGATATTGACTCAATAATGGCAAAAACTCCGCAGGGCTTTGGTAGTGTCCCGATGCGAGTCGACGCCTCACTAGCGCTTCAAAACCATCAATTTCATTGGTTACAATATTTAACTGAGGTTGAAAAAACGCCTCGAAGTGCTTGGCCTCAATA
This sequence comes from Salinivibrio sp. IB574, assembly GCF_001996205.1. Classification (NCBI taxonomy): domain Bacteria; kingdom Pseudomonadati; phylum Pseudomonadota; class Gammaproteobacteria; order Vibrionales; family Vibrionaceae; genus Salinivibrio; species Salinivibrio sp. IB574. Next base: position 17,810 of record NZ_MUFN01000023.1, read on the forward strand.
TCGCGAATCAAGCTAACCAAACTGGCATCGTCTTGATGATCCTTAGGGCAAGGTAGCCAATAGAGCGCATCGTAGAGCGGTGCTTTGTCGGCTTTACGCGCCTGAATGGCCTCGAAAGACAATTCCTGCCAAGAGCGAAGCGCACTGAGCATTAATTGCATTGAAAGGTCTTTTTCCTCTTTTGCAGCATGCAAATGTTCAATCAGTTCGCTTAATAACCGGTGGCCTTCTGATGAATACTCAAACAGAGCAATAAATTTGTCGGCGATCCGATACCATTCGAATACCTCCAACTCATGCAAGTGTTCACTCACCCTTTGCAGACGTTGATTCCCCAGCATCACCGACTCGGTGTCATTAAGATTGCTCGTGCCTTGGTTATCAATGATCGCCAAAAGCCACGGTGTTTTTGCGTCTACCGCCATACCTTGAATTTTCTGGTTGAGCGCCTCTTTTGATAAGCAGGTAGTCAGGGTGTCGTTGGGCAAAGACGCGTGTTTATGGGTCAAAATGGTTTTCACCGTGTCGCACAACACATCGCGGTCCCATGGTTTGCTCACATACTGGCTCAACGCACCAGCATTAATCGCTCGAGACACACCCGTTAGATCGGCTTGGCCGGACAACATAATGGTGGCGATATCGGGATAACGCTGATGGATGTTAATCAGTAACTCTGCGCCATCCATATTCGGCATACGGTAATCGGAAATCACAAGGCCAATGTGATGTTCGGATAAAATATCTAGCGCCTGCTGGCCCGACTCTGCGGTATGAATATAGGCTACAAAACGACGCAACTCTCGCTTTAACGCTCGCAAAATATGTGGCTCATCATCAACCAATAGAATCTCCGTGTATGCCATCATGCGCTATGACCTCCTCTTATCGCTTGTTCATCAGACGAGGCAATCTCGTCGGCGCAGTTATCTGAACACGGCAACACAATGGTAAACGTTGTCCCTTTTCCCAGCTCACTTTTAACCGTAATCTGGCCACCATGAGCAGCGATAATATCGCGTGAGACAGACAACCCAAGCCCCGTTCCCTGCCCCACAGGCTTGGTGGTATAAAACGGTTCGAAAATCGTCGTCAGCGCCTCATCAGGGATCCCCTGCCCGTTATCTTTAATTTTTATCATTAAGTGCTCATCATCAAGAGGCGCAACAAGGATTTTAATTTTTCCCTCGCCTTCGATCGCTTGGGCTGCATTAATCAACAGATTGAGAAAAACCTGATTGAGTTGCATGGGCTGACAAATAATGTCAGGCGTCTGTGGCGAATAGTTTCTCTCGATCTCAATGGCATACTTAATTTCGTTGTGGATAATCTTCAGTGTCGAGTCGATACCGCGACGAACATCGGTTGACACCCATTCGCCATTATCAGCACGGGAAAACTCTTTGAGATCTTTGACAATCGTCATCACTCTCGAGATACCCTCTAACGACTCTTCAATGAGATCGCTGGCATCTTCGAGTAGATAATCTAACTGAATCTTATCTTTTAGCGCCTGCCTATCAGCGCTCAACACCTTGTTCGCCGTAGCATCAATCTTTTCATCCAACTGATGGACATACGCGGAATATTTCTCTAAGTAGTCATACAAGGTGCGGATGTTAGACGAGATAAAAGCGATAGGGTTATTGATTTCATGGGCAATCCCCGCCGATATTTGCCCAATCGACGCCATTTTCTCAGACTGAAGCAATTGGCTTTGAAGCTGCTTAAGCTCTGAAACCACTTCTTGATAGGCATCCGAGCTTCGTTTGAGTCGCTGACTATCCGACATGGTGGTGACTGAGTCTTGCTTCGGGGCCACCAACATTGTGGGTCGGTAAAAACAAATCGCAACCTGTGTTACCACACCACACGCTGACGGGATGGGAAGAAACTCAATGTCTTGCCACTTATGTGCGGCGTCGCTCCCCACTTCCAAAGATGTATCAACGATGACAGAGCCGGAGGAAAGTAAGGGCGTTTGCGTCGAAAAGACCGAATCGATGTTTTGCTGTAAAAATTGACGGTGGGCTGGAAAGCATGCCAATAGTGAGCGTCCAACCACTGTACCTTGGTTTGCTGGTAAGCGATCAAGGAAGCTCGCGTTTGCACTCTCAATGGTGTACTCATGATCGACGATGCATATCGCTATTGCCAATTGATTAAACAGTGCTAGTGACATGTCGCTATTCACGGTTTCCCTCCCTACTCACCGGACAGGAAAAACAGACAGCGACGTCGTATATTACCCACCAACACACTCAGATCGTCTCCTTATACGATTGAGTAAAAAAAGCGCCAATATTCGCCGACCATGACTGTAAAAGTTTCGCTTTCTCGATATCGCTCGCGTGAATCCACTGGCGACAGTAATGTAGGAGTGCACCATCACTGGCCTGTTCACCGTCAGACAACAAAGACGCTTCACCACTGGCTAAAACGATTTCTGCCAATTCAAAATCGTAGCCCCATAAGATAACGATATAGCTGGACACAATGAGCGCGGTATCAAAGCGAGTGGGTAAATCACAGATGGGATTATTGCCACTTTCACGACAACCTAGCTCTCGTGCCATTAACTCTCCCAACGATGACAAGACAGATGCCAGATATAAGCGCTCAGCATGCGCTTTGTCGTGCCCTAAAAAGACACCCAGTGATTTGCTTAGGTTAGCCAGTTCGATATGTTCATCGACCACCGCATAGTGTTCTTTGGTCGACAAGTGCTGAAACGCATTGTGCCCAACCATAGTGGCAGCGATGGATTCCACTGACTGAATACCCAATCGATTGATCGCCGTTTCTATGGACCAAGTTCGGTTGCGAAAGCCCAGATAGGCCGAGTTAGCCAGCTGCAAAAGTCGAGCAACCAGAGGCGGCTCTTCACTCACTACCCGTGCAATTTGTTCCATGTCAGAGTTTGGATTGTTAATCGTGGCACGTAGCCGGCGGACACAATCAGGCAGAACGGGAAAATCCTCGATACCGATGAGGCGATTGCGTGTTTCACTATCAATCGGCAATTTGTAGAGGCGCTCAACACTGTTGAGTACATTGGCAAAATCGTCTTCAGAGAAGGGCTTGGGCAAAACAAAGTGCACGCTGGGGGTTGCCAGTTCGGTGATCTTTTGCCGTGTATCTCCGGTGATCAGTGCACGTACTGTGCCCGGAAAGCACTCGCGGACCTGCTCTAATAGTGCGTCACCCTTAAGTCTAGGCATCAGTAAGTCACTGATGACTAAAGATGGCGATTGATTATTTAATACGCCTTTCTCCCACTGGGTGGGATTCTTGACCAGACTAATTGTCCAGTCAGGTTTCAAACGACGAATAACCCGACCAATTGCTTTCAATGTGAGTTCGTCATCATCAACATAAATGATGTGGAAACGCGGCTTATCCATTCTTCCCTCGCATTTATCCTCAAACAGCTTATCGTGACAGTCAGGCGGCAAATGGGAGCGTCACCAACGCCGCAGTTCTGCTCCTCGGAGAGCTATCCAAGGCCGGGAGCGCTATCGATTCCTTCACTAAGCGTAGCGCATAATGCCAAGTTTTCTTGGCACACAAAGAGAAATAAACCGTCTATTTATGTAAAGGGGGATAAGTGGCAAGGTGGGGTGGGCTCAATATGATTGAGCCCCATAAGGCGATGAACTACCGTGAGTCCATTTTACTCAAATTCAAACTGTACCATCACCGGATAGTGGTCGGAGAGCTCATTGTAATAACCATCATGGTAGGTTTGTCCGGCTTCTTCTGGCCACTCACCTTCAAGGTAATCCCAGTACCACTGATCCTTTGCGGTTAATTGCACTACCTTCATCTCAGGTTGGTTAGCTGGCACAGCATGATCACGGCTCCACAAGATATAATCTAACGTGGTGTTATAGTTAAGATCATAGTCAAAGTGATAAGCGTTCGCTTTTGTGAACCAATTATGTTTAGCAGAAAAAGACGTTACTTCCGGCTCTGTGAAGCGCAGCGCACCACTTAAGGCTGCTTTCATGTCTTTAATTTCATCCTGACGGCTCCACTCCACATTCATATCACCACCAATGATCACAGGCTCGTCAGCGGAAATCGCTGCTTGGTCGATAAAATGTTTGATTTCACCTAGCTGACCTAGCCGCACTTGATGCTCTTCATCGGACATCCCATCATGCGTGGCTTGTAAATGGGTGCCAATCAGGTGAAAGATCTCACCGTTTTTATCTATCTTGGCATATGCAAAGCCTTTGTTAGCCTGATAGTCCCAGCTACCCTTTAAGCTGTGATGATAAATATGAGCCTTTTGAGTCAAGATGGGATACTTAGATAGGATAGTCACGCCGCCTCGCACCACAAACAACGAATTGGAGCAGTCCCCGGTGAGAGCGTCCCAACCTTTCCCGCTACAGTCTTGCCCAACATTGGGAGTTTGATAAGGGTACAAACTTGCAAGCTGATTCATCGCTTGCTCGGCCTCAGCATTGAAGGCTTCACTGATCAGAATCACGTCTGGTTGAGTGTCCATATCAACGATGGCTTGTGGCAAACGGGCCRCACGCTCTGCCTGATCCCAATCCTGAAGGTTACTCAGCTGCATAATATTATACGCCATGACATTTAGCTGGCCAGCGTGAGCACTGAGGCTTAACAGCAAAGCGGCTGCCGCCGAGAACATTTTTTTAGTTTTCATGTTTCCTCTTTTTCGTTTCGCTTTCTAATCATTACGGAACAACATCCCGATAAAACATTAGAAGCCTAACGAATAGAGGTTCGACCACTCCAAAAATCCTTCTTATTTTTTGATAGTTTTGTAACTAGGATCACAATTGCGACTCACTTCTCAGTTTTTTTTAGAGCTCTCACTTAGTAAGAAGTTGAGTTTCACTAGTAAAGGTATGTTTTTTAAGCATTGTTTCGAGGTCGTCTTTACGAACCGGCTTAGCAATATAATCATCCATGCCAGCATTAAGGCACGCGTCTTTATCCTCAGCCGTTGCATTGGCTGTCAACGCAATAATTGGAATACGGTTAAAGCGTGTTTCCTGTTCTCTAATACGCCTAGAGGCTTGATAGCCATCCATAATGGGCATTTGGCAATCCATAAAGATCAGGTCAAAAGGCTGCTTTTGCCAATATTCCAAAGCCTGCTGGCCATTTTCTACCACCGTGACCCGCACACCCAGTTTGGTGAGCATTGCCTCGGTCACTCGCTGATTGACCTTGGTATCTTCGACGACTAAGACATGCAGACCAGCCAGTGATGATCCACGTCCCGTTTGTCGTACGACGCCCAATGTTGGTTGACGCTGCTGAAGGATACGTACGAGGTGACTCTTCAAATCATTGAACTGATAAGGGCGCCCCAAATAGCCTTCAATACCAGCACGTTCAATGCGCGGTTTGTCGAGGCCATCAGGTGCAGCGGTTAACATCATGATTGCTGGGCTTTCCTTTCCAAACTGCGATTTAATTTTGGCCGCCAGTGAAAAACCATCCGTTTTGGGCATCAACTTATCTAGAATCACCACTTTAAATGGATACTGACTACTGATGCGCTCTTCAATCAGCGACATAGCATCGTCTGGGTGCATACAGCAGGTGACTTGGCAACCCAAGTTACTGAGTTGTGCCGTGGTTATGCGCATATTTAAACGGCTATCGTCCACCAGCAGCATAGGCGCTCCGGCAAATAAATAGGCTTCTACCGGCGTGGCGAGTGGGACACTACTTTTGTTGAATTGAACGGTGAAAAAGAAACGGCTACCTTTGCCGGGCTCACTCTCCAATCGCAGTGTCCCACCCATCAGATGCACAATTTGCTGAGATATCGCGAGACCGAGTCCCGTTCCTTGGCTCTGTGCCGTTGGGTCATCGCCTTGCTCAAATTTATTAAAGATGCGACTTTGCTGGTCGAACGGTACGCCTGGCCCGGTATCTTTGACTTCGAAGCGCAAAACACATCCATCATCGCTTTCGCTGACACTCGACACCACCACCTCTATCTCACCGCTCTCGGTGAATTTCACCGCGTTACCCACAAGGTTAATCATCACTTGTCGCAACCGAGGCGCATCGCCGATCAGCAAAGGAGATATATCTTTGTCGATATCACAGTGAAATTGCAGACCTTTCTCTTTAACACGTAACGTGAACAAATTTTCTAAGTCTTTTCCCAACTCAAAAATATTGAGCTCTAAAGGTTCTAGCTCTAACTTTCCAGCTTCAATTTTAGAGAAATCGAGAATGTCATTGATAATATCAAGCAATGAGATTGAGGAAGTCTCAAGCATCTCGATAAATTCTTGCTGTTCTTCATTAAGGTCGGTGCCTTTTAATAAAGATGCCATGCCGATGATGCCATTCATGGGTGTACGGATCTCATGGCTCATGTTGGCCAGAAATTCACTTTTTTTCTGACTCGCCTGCTCCGCGTACCGGCGGTCATCATCCATGCAACTTAACCGCTCTCGACAACGCGCAATCATGGTGTTGTAACGCGTTTCTAAATCACTCCAAGCATGCCGATTCTTGGGAGTCGAGATAAAAGCTGGCTTGTCATCACTGTCCCAGATATTAATTTGATGGCGCATCTGAGTCAGTGGCCGAGTCAATTCACGATTAATCACCCAAATTGACATGGCTATACCGGACGCACACAGACATAACCAAGCGAGCAGCGTCCATATCAGATGCTCACTCATGCTCGCTTTTGCCGCTGTATAATTAGATGCTATGTTCAAACTTCCCAGCATATACTCGTTGCCCGCATCGCGATAAACCAACGGCCACGAATACTCGAGTGCTTGGTCAGAAGGAGCGACACCACGCTCAACCTGAGTACCATCAGTATCAAACACTCGTAAATAGTCTATGTGAGGTTGCGCAATCAAGCGCTCAACTTGTAGCTCGAAAGCTGTACTCTCTTCCCACCATAGATGCGAGGCCATCACACTCAAATCTTTATCTGCCACCATTAACAGGGCACGTTGCACATCTGTTCGGTGTTCTTGGTAATCGGCGTACAAGAGAAAGGCAGCAATGATCGCTGTTAAAATAGCCCAACATAGTGTCAGCTTAGTGATCAATGCAACTGAAAGAGAGCTACGAGCAACGGCGGTATCAGCCTTCATAGTCACCTAGTCCGTTAATGTATCCACTAAGACTAAGCATAGAGGCATTTTTCTCATCCAGCGAAAAATGTCATGATAAGTAGACAAAAAAGGCGCCCTTAAAGAGCGCCTACAATAAGATAACTTAAGTTAACCTGTCTGGTTAGTCCAACACGCCACGACGCATTTGATCCAACTCGATAGATTCGAACAAAGCTTTAAAGTTACCCTCACCAAAACCTTGGTTGCCCTTACGCTGGATGATTTCAAAGAACACAGGACCGATAACTGTATTGGTGAAAATCTGCAGCAAGATACCGCTATCAACATCACCATCAATTAATACTCGCGTATCACGAAGCTCGTCGATGCTTTCTTCATGGCCTTTAACGCGTTCATTGATCTTTTCATAGTAGGTATCTGGCGTGTCCATAAATGCCATACCACGTTGACGCAACGTACGAACTGTCTCGTAAATATTATCTGTCGTCAGCGCGATATGTTGAATGCCTTCACCGTTGTACTCTTTTAAGTATTCCGCAATTTGCGATTTATCATCGCTTGATTCATTGATGGGAATACGGATTTTTCCACATGGCGCGGTGAGGGCACGAGATTTCAATCCCGTCTTTTTCCCTTCAATGTCAAAGAAGCGGATTTCTTTAAAGTTCGCGATACGGTCATAAAAGTCGGCCCAGACATCCATATTGCCGATGTCAACATTATGAGTTAGGTGATCAATCACTTTTAAGCCAGCGTCAGCCTCTTTGAGACGTGATTGCCAGTCGTTGTAAAAATCAAAATCGACTTCATAGATGCTTTGATCGCCATAGCGATCAACAAAGTAAAGCAGCGAGTCACCAATGCCATAGACCGCTGGAATGCTTAACTCCATCGGACCAATGCTTGGTTCTACCACCTTGGCACCTTGCTTTGCAGCATAGGCAATCGCATGCACGGCATCTTGGACGCGAAATGCCATCGCATTGACACTCGCACCGTGCTTTTTGGCAAAGCCTTGTGCTTGTGACTCGGGCTCCCCATTGACAATAAAGTTGGTGTCGCCTTGACGATACAGCCAAACCTGCTTGTGCTTATGTTTGGCGATTTCCGCAAAACCCATCAATGAAAATAGATTTTTCAGTGCATCAATGCCCGCTTGATCCGGCGCCGTGTACTCAACAAACTCAAATCCGTCCGTGCCCAGTGGGTTAATGGTTTTGACGGGCGCTTGCATAGTGGTCGTCATAAATGCTTCCTCCTTGTTCATGCCAATAGAAATAGCACCGTCAAAGAGGAAGCACTAGCATGACACTACCGACAAAAGGTTACTTAAATGTTAACCAAAGTTGTCATCTTTTATGAACAGTCATACGCCAATGCGATAACTAGCGGTTTATCTGGGTGATACACTCTCTTTAAAGTGTAAAGAAACCCACCCACACAAACATTTCATTTACATTTATGCAAACTAAAACGCAAACACCGCTGTCCTAAAAAGCAAAAAGGCCGCTCATATAGCGGCCTTTGAAAATAGAAAACTGATGAAGAGTGTCACACTTTCAAACTGTAACTTGTTTGTTGCGCATTCGGCGTGATCGTCTTTTCAACTTGCTCCATTAGCGCTTGCTGACGCTGGTTGTAAGCGTCCATTTTTGACTTTTGTGCTTCTTGCTCAGCAACGCGATCGATCAGCGACTGATAATCACGTTTTTCTTCGCGTTGCTCGCCGGATGCAGCGGCTTCTTTTTGTTCTTCACGCTCTTTGCGGATCAGTTCAGCACGCTCTTGCACACTCATTGAATTATTGAGACCGCCATTGACCTGATCGTCCTGACGATCGCGCTGACGCTGCATATATTGCTGCGTCAAAGGTTGCGAATTGATTGACGTCGGCATAGGTCCTCTCTCAAACAAGGTGACATCTTGATTAAATTTTAGCCTATCCGCCCACAAATTGATATGCCAATTTATCATAGACAGAGTAGTGCATGGCCTAGTTGTTGCAAGCTTATCGAATGTAAGCAGGGCCTTAGGCAATACAGACGCCCAAGAAATTACTGATCGATTCCTCACCGCTTTGCGTTGTAGTTATAGAAGAAGTGGGGGTCACCAAAAAAGGAGCACACAGATGCTAGCAGGAAAACATTGTGTCATTACCGGCGCTGCCCAAGGAATTGGGCGCGCGATTGTTGAAACTTTCATTGCACAAGGTGCGGAGAAAATCTACGCCATCGATCTCAACATGGATGCAATGACCGCTTGGCAAGACCACGCGATTATTCAGCCCATCGCGCTCAATGTGTGTGATCGTGACGCTGTCGCCAGCTGGGTGCAAACATTGCACCAACAAAATGCGCCTGTCGATGTGCTGGTGAACAACGCTGGGATTACCCGCGATAACCTACTCACCAAAATGACAGAAGGTGATTGGGATGCCGTCATTGATGTCAATCTTAAAGGGGTATTCTCCATGACCCAAGCCATTGCTCCGCTGATGCTAGAGCAAGAAAAAGGCGCGATTGTGACACTGTCATCTGTGGTGGGGACGGACGGCAATATCGGTCAAACCAATTATGCGGCCTCAAAAGGGGGTGTGATCGCCATGACTAAAACATGGTCCAAAGAGCTCGCTCGCCACGGTGCAAAAATACGCGCCAACTGTGTCGCGCCTGGTTTTATCGAGACACCGATGACAGCCAACCTGCCCGAGAAGGTGATTGATATGATGAAAGCCAAGACACCATTGGGCCGAATGGGAACGGCTCAGGATATTGCTGACGCTATCTGCTTTTTAGCCAGTGATAAGGCGAGCTTTATTACCGGTCAAACACTTAAAGTCGATGGCGGATTGGTCATATAATGGTGGCAACGCCAACCATTTAGAGGTATGCATGACGCCAACACTTTTCATTACGGGCGCAAACCGGGGCATCGGACTCGCGTTAACAGAGTTGTACCTAGAACACGGCTGGCAAGTAATTGCTTGCTGCCGTTTTCCCGGCTCTGCCCCTCATTTAATGACACTTAAAAACCGCTATACCACGCTCTCAACCCATGCACTCGACGTGACAGACCACGCCGCCGTGCAGCAGCTCGCATCAGAGCTGAGCGACATCCCCATCCATTTGTTGATCAACAATGCAGGGCTCTATGGTCCCAAAGGCTACGCATTCGGTGAGGTCGACACGGCCGCATGGCGCGATGTTTTAGAAGTGAATACCATTGCACCATTGGTTACCGCCGAGTACTTTACGCCACATCTCACAAAGGCACGTCACAGTGGTCACACACCCATTTTTGCTTTTCTTTCCTCCAAAGTTGGCAGTATGAGCGACAACCAATCAGGGGGCGGTTACATCTATCGAAGTTCGAAAGCAGCGCTGAATGCAGTGATCAAAAGTCTTTCCATCGATCTTCGCGATCAAGGTATCCGAGCGGTTGCGTTGCACCCTGGCTGGGTACAAACACAGATGGGTGGACCCAATGCGCTGATTAACACTCAAGAGTCCGCTCAGGGATTGAAGCAGGTGCTGGATACCCTGACAGATAGCCAAAACGGCAGTTTCATCGATTATCAAGGCAAAGAGATTGGCTGGTAAGGCTTAAGGCGGTGAAAAAGCCGCCTTAGACAATCCCATTAAATCGGGAAGAAAGTCATGGATGCCATGCTATGCACGACTTGATTGATATGGCGATTGGTACTGTCGGCGACCATGACCGCCATCATGTCCTGAATGAGGATCATCTGACTAAACAAGCGCTCATAGCTGTAATTAGGCACACCATTTTTACCCACACCGTTACTCAGTAAAAGCAGCTCGCCGTTATCATCTTTCTCGTTGTTCAATAACCAAGCTACTTTTTCGAGATTGCGCGCACAGTTATAAAGCTTTTGCTGATCAATATCGTCAAGCAAGAAAAATTCTAGTTGGTGATTGTAACTCGCACTGATCATGCCAGTGACACCTGCCATCAACGCAAATACCCGATCGCCTCTAAACTCGCTAGAAAACGCCAGTGGTAACAGCGCAATCCCATCCATGCCACCCAGCTCACGAAAGCCGTTTTCGGGACGTTTCTCAGACATAAGCTGAGCAACACGCTTTTCGATCGTCATTCCCGGTACTTTTCTAAGCTCTCGCGGATTACGCTTGTAGAGTTTTACGATCAATTGCTCAGTCAGATCGCGAATTTCCGCTATGTGGATATCCGTGATCAGATCCATGTCCGACTTAGCGAGATTTTTAATATCGAAGGGTCTGCCCAGTTTTTGCGCACACCCAGTGAGGCTGAGCACCACTAAGCCCATCCATACCCAGCGCATCATAAAAAAACATCCTTGCGTTCTGTGTCCGGCGATAGAATACCGATTTAATCTTACACGGTGCGCATCAACAAAAAATCTTGTATGCAATGTCACATTTTCGTGCGCCTTGCTGGACTAATTATGATTAAAACACCTAAAAACAATCAATTATCGTAGGAATTACCCTGGCATCTATTGGCTATACTGATAGAAATGTTAATCCATGGTTATGCTGATGAAGCGCTTACTTTTCACCGCCCTCATCGCTATGCATTTGATGCATGAGGTAGCGGCGGCTGACACAGAAAAAACTCTAACCTATGCGGTCCCACACTGGCCACCCTGGACAGATACCCAAACCTATCCCTATCAAGGCATTGATGTCGAGATCATCACCGCACTCGCCGACAAGGTAGGATTTAAGATCAACACGCTAAAGTGCGCGTGGAAACGGTGCCTGAGATTGCTCGAGCAAGGCGAAGCGGACATTGCGACAAATGTGCTCAAAAAGGCAGACCGTGAAGTCTATCTGCATTATTTAACCCCTGCCTACCGCACCAACCTCAATTATGTCATTTACACACACAAGGGGGATATGCGTGCAATAACGACAAAACAGCAGCTCTATCCCCTTCAAATTACGATTGAGCGCGGCGCGCATTTCCCAGACGAGTTCAGTCAAGATAAAAACATTCAGACACGTCCTGTCAGTCAAACCTTGTTTGCGATTAAACAACTCATCAATCAACGCGCCAATGCGGTCGTCGGTGAGGAATACCAACTTGATTATTTGGTTAGTCGCCTCGATACCAATCGCGTGCTCGAAAAGCAGCCACTCCTTTTTTCTGAGCCGATTAACGCCTACATCGTGCTATCAAAAAAATCTCACCATGCGGAGGCAGTCGCTCAGCTCAGTGACACAATTGCACAGATGATGGATTCTGGGCAGATTGAATCGATGATGCGTGATTATTTACGTCCTAATGAGTGAGCATCTTTTGATACATGGTGAGGCAGTCTTCCGCGATCACTTGCTCTTCATCGGTCGGGATCACCCAGACCCCGACTCGACTCGTGGTGCTCGAAATACAAGATTGGTTGGCTTGATTCGCCTCGCCATCTAAATCCACCCCCAGCCACTGGCAATAGGACGCTACCTGCTCTCGTACTGGCGCGGCGTGCTCGCCGATCCCAGCGGTAAAGACAATATGATCCAACCCACCTAACGCTGCTGATAAACTGCCAATCTCACGCGCAATGCGATAGCAATAATGTGTGACCGCTTGCTGCGCTCTCGGTCGGTCACTATTCAGCAAAGCACGCATGTCACTGCTAATGCCAGACAAGCCCAGAAGCCCTGACTCCTTGTAGAGCAACGTCGTTACCTCGTCAGTCGTCATTCCCTCTTGCGCAATCAAATGCAGCACCAAGCCCGCATCGATTGACCCACAGCGTGTCCCCATCGGTAAGCCTTCCAGCGCTGTGAACCCCATGGTAGAAGCAAGGCTAGTTCCGGCTTGGATAGCACATAAGCTCGCACCATTACCTAAATGCGCCACAACCACACGCGCGTCATGGTTAAAATCAGGGATAGTGGTTGGCAGGCGCCGCGTTATATAGTCGTAGGAAAGACCATGAAAGCCGTAACGCTGAAAGCCTCTATCGAACATCGCGTAAGGTAAAGCGAATTGTTTTGCTTCGAGCGGCTGATGAGCATGAAACGCTGTATCAAAACACGCAATCTGTACCAGTTCAGGCAATCGCTCGCCGAGTATCTTAATCGGGGCAAGACTGTAAGGTTGATGCAAAGGGGCAAGCGGCGTTAACGCTTCCAACAACGCCACTTTATGCTCATCCAGCTGAGTCGCTTGATGAAAGTGCTGACCGCCATGCACGACACGATGCCCAACCGCGACAATATCGTCCAACAGCCCTTGGCGCTCTAACCAGATGAGTAACGACGCAACGGCAGCATGATGGTCCGGCGCAGAGCCCGGGGAGACCGCACTGACTCCTGACTTATGACGGGTCATGGATACATCATAGCGATCGGTCCCAAACCCTGAAAACTGCCCCTTCACTAACGCGTGAACCGATGAACTGGGCCCCGAATCCACGGGGCCCGCTGTATCAAACAATGCAAACTTTAAGCTCGATGAGCCACTATTAATCACTAATATCTTACCCATTGCACCGCCTAGACTCGGGTCTGTAATGTCTTTCTTTGATACTCAGCCAGTAATAAAGCTAACGCACTTGATGCTATTCGGGTGAGTGCATCATCCGCACGGCTGGTGAGCATAATGGGCACACGTGCGCCCACGACGACACCCGCGCCGGTAGCATCGGCAAGATAGCTCAGCTGTTTCATCAACATATTAGCCGCTTCGAGGTCGGGGGCCACGAGAATGTCGGCACAGCCCGCCACGGTGGAGTGAATATTCTTGGTCGCACGGGACACTTCAGACACCGCACTGTCAAACGCCAGCGGCCCGTCTAATTCGCCCCCAATAATCTGGCCGCGCTCTGCCATCTTGCACAACGCCGCAGCATCCAGGGTGGAGTTAATTTTCGGGTTAATGGTTTCAACCGCGGAGAGAATGGCCACTTTAGGGTTGGTGTTGCCAATTGCATGGGCTAGCTCAATCGCGTTTTGAATAATATCGCGCTTTTGGGCAAGGCCTGGATAAATATTAATCGCCGCATCGGTAATAAATAGAGGTCGCGGGTAGGTCGGCACATCAAATGCCATCACATGGCTCAGGCAGCGTTCCGTTCTCAGTCCACCTTCACGCTTGACCACTTCATGAAGCAACTCGTCAGTATGCAACGCGCCTTTCATTAGGGCTTCAATTTCACCAGAGCGCGCCATCGCCACGGCTTTTTCGGCTGCTGCATGGCTGTGCGGTGCGTCGACAATGTCAAACTCACTGATATCCAGCTCGGCTTTGTCCGCCGCGGCCATGATCTTATCGCGAGGGCCCACCAAGGTAGGAATGATTAATTGCTGTTTTGCTGAAGCCACTGCGCCGCGGATAGCACTATCGTCCACTGGGTGGACCACGGCCGTGCGCATAGGATCCGGATGATCTGCCGCGGTTAAGATAGCATGCAGTTGTCCGCGTTCCGTTAAACGAATTTCGGGGAGCACAGCTCGCTGGCGCCGGACCTTCTTTGTTGGCGCAAGCACGCGTGCCTCGCCATCAATCACCACATCACCACGTTGGTTTTCACATCGGCAAGCAAACACAATATGGTGACGCTTATCGTCCATTTGATCAACACGAACGGCAACGCGCAGCACGTCTCCCAGCATCACTGGTGCTTTAAACGCCAGTGTTTGGCCAAGATAGACAGTCCCCGGTCCCGGCAATTGTGTGCCGAGCACCGTTGAGATCAGTGCACCGCCCCACATCCCATGAGCGATGATCTCTTGGAAACGGCTACTTTTGGCAAAATCATCATCCACATGGGCCGGGTTGACATCCCCTGACATAATGGCAAACAGCTTAATGTCTTCCATGGTCAGGCGCTTTTCTAAAAAGGCTTCATCGCCTACTGAAATCTCATCGTACGTCTTATTCTCGATGACCTCCTCGTTATGTGTCCCTGTCATAGTGGACTCCTTCAATGAATCGAATCAGTCAAATCGTAAACGCTAATTAAAAACGTAAGTGGTGTCCCGCGTCTACGTAATGGGTGAGCCCGGTCAAAGCACGTCCCGCATCTGAGGCAAGGTAAACCACCGCACTCCCTACATCTTGCACCGTGGCTAAACGACGCAATGGTGATCGCGTTTCACCGTCGACGGCTAAGGCCTCGAATTCTTTAAGTCCAGATGCTGCACGGGTACGAATCGGCCCCGGTGAAATGGCGTGGACACGTATACCCTGCGGCCCCAACTCAGCCGCCAAATAGCGGGTAGCAGACTCTAAGGCAGCTTTTACCGGCCCCATCATGTTGTAGTTATCCACCGCCTTATCGGCCCCATAGTAGGACATATTAAAGAGTGCGCCGCCTTCTGGCATCAAAGGCTCCGCACGCTTTGCCATCCGAATAAATGAGTGACAAGAAATATCCATCGCCAGTGAAAAGCCATCGCGCGAGCAATCCACCACACGACCATGTAAGTCCTCGAGCGGTGCGAAGGCGATAGAGTGAACCACAAAATCTATCCGCCCCCATTTTTGTTTAGCGCGCTCAAATAAGGCATCGAGTTGGGCATCGTCTTGAACGTCACAAAGCATCAACTCCGGATCCCCCATCTCGCCGCGCAAAGGCTCAACGAAACGCTCCGCTTTCGATGTACCATAGCTCACCAGCACTTCTGCGCCGGCTTGCTGCAATGCTTTTGCACAGCCAAACGCGATACTGTTCTCATTGGCAAGCCCAGCAACAATGCCGACTTTACCTTCAAGTGAGAATAGATTGGTCACAGTGTTCTCCCTACCTTTGTGTTGCAAGATTGGTTTAGTGCTCACCCTGCATTGAGTGATTGCACTAAACGGACTGAAAGATTTTATGTCAGTCGCAAGTTTTCAATTTAGACCCAAATCAGCGGATGTAGCAAAAGTCACGAAGGGAATAAGACGCATTTTACGCTAGAAAAGCAGACATCTTTGCTAATTTTTGATGACAAACCAAAACGGCCACGTATCAGAGCAGAGTCAATGCTCTATTCATATCAAGGATACACAACAGGCTAAATACAAAAACGCCACCGACAAAGCGGTGGCGTAATAACGATGAGCTTAATAGAGTTTAGGCCAGTTCTGCCATCACACATTTTGCGAGATCGGCAGGACGGTAGTAAACCGACTTCATGACCTTACCTTCACGGATTAATTTACCTTCGACCGTGACATCTTTGGCACACTTGGCAATAATGCCATCGGCCTTAGGGCTGGCGACCACATCAATGCCTTTGTTGGCATAAAATGCTTGGGTATCTGCAAATTCACCTTCGTTACGGCAGACTTTACTCATGTTGCTGCTGTGCACTTCATCCCAACAGGTCACAAAGTCAATACCGAGACGATTAGCGATTTGCAATAATATATCAATGAGGTAGCTCACCTCTAACTGGTCACGGTATCCGCGTGAGCCCATCTGTACTGCACGGCCCATCAGTACATACACGCTATCAACAATGGCATCTACCTGTTCAACCAATGAGTCCGCTTCCGCGAGCTCTGTCATTTCTTCCACCGCTAACGCCGTGTGCAGATCGTCCGCTTTCTCGTCCAATGACGCAGCATCGTTACAAGGAAGATCAAACGTGTTACGAAACGCTTCGATATCACGATAAAGGTGGTCGTATAGCGCTTGATCAAGAACAGCAAATTTCATTTCTCGGACCCTTTGATAAACAAATACGCATGATAGCCATGCCCGTACACAAGGGGCCATACAATAGCACTGCTTGCGGATGGATAAAATCGCTTGATGGGAAACTTTACGTTCGTCCTCACCTAGCGCACAAAATTCATTCAAGGTTTCGATACGATTGCCGTTAGCTTCTTATAATGGTGACAATCAGGCTTAGGCTTGCAACCTGTTAAAAGGATCTGACGATGAAAAAACTGATGCCGCTTGCCGTGCTATGCACAAGCGCGCTGATCGCAACCAGCGCAACCGCTCAAACCTCTCCGCTGAGCATCGGTGCGAGTGCCAGTACGACGAGTGTAAAATATGCAGGACAGACTGAGACCGGCCATACGTGGGAAGCGAACGGCACGCTCAGACTAACGGAGTACAGCAGCTTGTATACCGGATACGGTCAAACCACCGCAGATTTTGAAGACAGTAATGGAATAGAGAAAACACTAAAGACATCATACATTCCTCTTAGCCTCCAGTTCACCGTACCAGGTGAAATGGGTAGCTTCTATTTGCGTGGTGGTGCCAACTACTACCGCACGGAGTTTGGCAGTGAAAAAGACATTGGCTGGGGAGCGACAGGAACGGTTGGGGTCAAACTCAATACCACTACTGGGCCAGGGCTAGCCTTTGAACTGACCTATGCCGACCGCGGTGATGCTGAAACCAGTTCAGTGACCGTCGGTACCAGTATTGGATTTTAAATCACAGTTTCTCGCAAGCGGTAGGTACGCCGCTTGCGGTGTCTCAACTAGACATGGCGCTCCGTCATAGTAATACATGGTGATACCATCGGCGCCGATGTGTACATGCGTCAAACTCACTGTGCTGGCACCCTCCCTGTGCATGCACACTGACGCACTACCACGCTCGGGCAAATGGCTGCGGTGATACGCCAACAGTTGCTGTTGGGTCGGCACTGTGCCGCCCATTTGCCTCAAATAGTGGGTTCGCATGTTTGTGGTGGTATCAATATCAATCGCAGAGGAAACCACTGGCGGCTGACAGTCAACACACCGCAACGTCTGACCGTTCCATCGCCAAGCCCGAGGAACAACCTCCGAGCCGTGTGTCTTATCTGATAGGCCATCGACTGCAAAACCGAGTAGCAAAAAGGGAGCAAAATCGCGCAACGCATCGATTGGCAACGCGTTCGCCATGTCATCCAGATCGGTGCAAACCGCTAACGCTTTGACCAACTGCCCTCGGCTTAATCGTGGCGCAACCGTTTGGGCATGCTGGTAATCATTCAGTAGACAGACAATCACGCCAAACTCGTTGGCTGCAATCCATGTCCCCATACCGTCCGGGTCGATAGGCATCAATACCTGAGTCTGATCCAATTGATAGGTCTTGGGCGGTAGCGCACGACTGCGGCCTCGCGCTTCATCACGATTGAAGAACAGGTCTATCCCATCCTGTGAAGCCTGCCAAGTTAACGTGCACATCGAAGCTGATCTCGCTCGTAACTTGCGGTCGCGGCCGCGACACCTATATGTTCATCCAAAACTTCACCAAGTTCATAGGCAGCACTGCGGATCATAGCAAAATGATGCGTGGCATGACTGGCTACCACAATAAGCTCGCGCATCACTGTGGTAGAAAGGCACACCGTATTGGTGGCATATAAGGTCACTTGGGTAGAAATATGCACGGGGCGATGCAGTTGTTGATGAGAGAGAGACTGTAACCACTCGGCAAGCCATTGCCACTCTTTGCGTGCCATCTGCCGGTCGTGYTCAACCAGATGCCCACGCCGACGCCTATCGGCATCGATATCACCACTGGCTTCCCCTTGCTTCAGTGCCACATACACATCAAGCGCATGACGCATATGCTGACCGATGGTGCTAGTAAAGCCATCGGCCTTCTTTTGGCTGTACGTGGTATCAGAGAGGCTTTCGAGGAGCTTCAGCGCTTGGCCAATCACGTCTAAATTGCCGCGAATCACGGCGCGATCTTCTTCGTTAAGAGAACAATGCATACTCATTACCTTAGTACAGTTTGACAGTCAGTGGGATCTGTCATCCTGCGCTGTCCTGATCCCATCCATATCTAGCAGAAGTCATGCCGTTTAATCAGTTTGTGGATAGCGCGTCATCCATTGTCGTTCTTCACGCCAAGCGTTCAGTAGTACCCGTAACGAGGGCGGTGTGTAACCTTGCCGCCGCCACACCGCGCCAATCCGGTAAAGGTGGCGATACTGGCTCATCAAGGCACGTACTGCTTCGCAATAACTGCTGTCACTGTCCCAGATATGTGCGGGCTCGCTACTGGCACCATTGATTTCCACGATGCACAACGTCTCTCCTTTCATTAGCGACGAAATGTCGCGAAACTTGATATCAAAACGGCCAAAGTAAAAACCATCAATGTCGTTGGCAATCTCATCCATCTTTGCCCGCAGTTCAGGTGTCACATAGTGTGCTCCCTGTTTAAATAGCGCACCTCGACAGTGGCTACCAGAAAATGCCAAGGTCACCCGCTCTCCCTTTGCGATCACCGTATCGAGTCGGTGTTGATGACGAGCATGGTATAAGTGGGCACGTGTACCAATATCAGCATGCTGTTCAATCAGCGTTTTTAGCGTAGACACCCCATCGCCTATTACTGATGGCAAATACTTTAGCCCCAGAGAGATAATCTCACCGGTCGCTTCACCGGGATATCGCAGATAAAAGATCCCCGCCTCGGCAGGGTAAGGGGCAAGCGCTTGAAAAATAATCTTACGGTGGGTCGGGAACGCTTCAATGTAACGATGCAGTTTGCGCTCACTATCGATGTATTGCACACCGGCTCCTCGACATCCTTTATCCGGTTTAGCAACCAATGGAAAACTAATCGCTTGTTGCGCTAGCTTCTGCTGCAGTAACGACAGACTTGTTGAATCCACACCTTCAGGTTTCTGCCAACACACATAAGGGGCGATATATTGGTGCGCCACGTCCCCTGCGAGTGCAAAAATATCTGATTTCGCCTCCCCCACCATGCCAGATAAAAAAATGCCAGGGTTGGCCAATAGAGGGACAGTCACACTGCGGTAGTAGGCAGCAAGTACGATAGATTGCGCGACGACAGGGGTATAAAACGCCCAAGCGGGTAAGAATTCAAACCACCCCGAGGTACGTACAACAGGATAATCTGGCATACCCGTTTGTCCGGTCAGTACCGATTTAGGCTTGGTCATACTGCCTCTTTGTTAATTTTGGCAATGCTCTGCGGCGTAAAAATCGGTTCACCAGCACCAGTCCAACGACTGCGCCTAAAAACGCCCAGCCAGTCAGCTGCCGCTCTGCCAACCAAGGATTATGCTCAATCTCAAACGCTCCCCAGAAGATCAATCCGGTCCAGCACGCTGTCGCCACACCAACCGCGAGGGCAAATATCACTACCGAAATGGAGAGGAAACCACTAAGGCTATAAGCGACGGTCCGTAAACCTGGGATAAAGCGGATTAGGAATAAGTTGAGGAACAGTTGACGGCGGAGTGCATGGCGCGCTCTTCTTACCCCTTTTTGCGTCAGTAAGCGAGCCCGTAAACCTCGATACCGCCGCGCATAAAGGCCCAATAAGTACAAAGCCATATCACCGCTGGCAATGCCAATAAAGATTGCCAATAACGCAGACGGCCAAGGCAGCAAGCTCTGTACCGCAATATATGCCGCCAACGCGATAGCAGCGTCTTCTAGTAAGTATGACGTGGCAATAATAAGAAAAAATAAACCCAGCGGCGACCATGTCGCCAAACTGGGTATCAAACTCTCGATCATCGGCGAACTCCTCTCTATTAAACATAGACAGCAGACAGCCACGCTCGCCGACAAATGATTAGAAAAACGTGACTACATCCCGCCTGCAACATCAAAGAGGCTGCCGGTCGAGTACGAAGCGCTGTCCGACAACAGCCAAGCGATCATCTCGGCGACTTCCAATGTTGAGCCACCTCGTCCCAAAGGAATATTATCAGCGACGCGGGCGACGCGATCAGGCTCACCGCCGGCGGCATGCATGTTGGTATCAATCGGGCCCGGGCGCACAGCATTAACACGAATACCTTCGCGTCCAACCTCTTTCGCCAAGCCAATGGTTAACGTATCGAGTGCAGCTTTCGTCGCCGCGTAATCAACATACTCGTTTGGCGAGCCAGTTTTTACCGCAGCAGACGATACATTAACAATCGCCCCGCCACGTCCGCCACGCGATTGCGACATACGCAAGACGGCTTCACGGCAACACAAAAACGCACTGGTCACGTTGGCCTGAAACATCGCGTTGATACGCGCCGCATCCATCCCACTGACCGAAGACTGAGGCTGCATAATACCCGCGTTATTGACCAGCGCTGTGACATTACCTAAGCGGTTATCCGCTTCGCTGAACAAACGTGTTACGCCTTCCTCGGTCGAGACATCGGCTTGAACCGCAATTGCGTTTACACCAATGGCTTGGAGTTCATCAACCAACTCAAATGCGGATTCACTGTTGCTTAGATAGTTAATACAGATGGCATAGCCACGCTGTGCTAACAACTTTGCGGTCTCTCGGCCGATGCCGCCACTTGCCCCGGTTACAATCGCAACTGGATTCATTGCTACTCCTTTTCGCTTAATCCGCAGACACAGGCGGATGATACCCCATTCTTACCGCTCCCCAGTGTCGACCACCGACAAAAAGAGGAACCGACAAGTCATGCATCACTTCACCTGTGTCACGTTTATAGGTCTGCAACAGCATGGTATCAGTATGTTGCCCACAACGCCTACCTGTTCGGTCGTCAAATAAGCGTTTTGTACGGTTACCGGCGATATCTTGCGCATAATCACCGGTAAGAGGCTGACAAAATCGCTGATTATGTGTGGGTACATAGCCATTGGTATCATTCGCAATCACATAAACAATGTGGTCATCTTGCTCTAAAATCGGCTCTTGAATGGGGGGTAAGAGGCGATCACAAAAGGCATCAAAACGCGTGGTATATTTTTGCGGATCCGTATTGGCAATGGGTTGATACTGACGGTCGAACAGATCGGATTGGCTAATCGTGCCACTGCTAACCGCCTCCTCAAAGGCTTCTTGAATACGATCACGACATGCACAGGCGGCAGCAAAGAAACGCTGGTGAGGGCTGGCATCCGATAATTCTGCAAATACTGCATTGGTCATTTCGGCAGTATCCATCAAGCTCTCCGCTTCTTTGGTCAATGCACTCACTTGCTGATCACTACTCTCCAATCCGCTTCGCACTTGCGTGAGTGATGCAGAGATTTGCTCTAAGCTAGCACTGTTAGTGTTCGACCCCTCAGCAATTTGTTTCACCGCCCCTTCTACAGCATCGGCGCTGCTAGAAAGCTGCTGTAATAGCTGACCCACCTTTTCGACATTACTGGTTCCGGTATCCACATCTGTCGAGAGCGCTTGAATATACTCCATCACTTCACCAGATTCTGTCATGATCTGACGAATGATACTCGCCACTTCTGTAGTACTTTCAGAGGTTCGTTGCGCAAGTTGGCGGACCTCATCGGCGACCACAGCAAAGCCTCGCCCCTGCTCGCCGGCACGTGCGGCTTCGATGGCTGCGTTGAGCGCCAACAGATTGGTCTGCTCTGCAATTGCATCAATAACGTTGGCGACATCACTGACCTTATTCACGTTGGCATCTAACGCTTGAATGCGAGTGAGTGTGGTCGCTGTTTTTTGGTTGATTTGGCGCATTTCATCAATCGACGCGCTCAACTGATGGTATCCCTGCAAGCTTTGCTCACGCATTGCGCTAACTTGTTCCACCGCATCGGTTTGCGCTTGGCAATTTTGTGCTAAGGTTTGCTCGATATGCTGTGCTGTATCAGTAATTTCCACCACAGCCGCGTACTGCTCTGCAAGGCGGGTATTGAGAATATCAACCGAGTGCGACACTTCCGCCGCTGCCATCGCATTGGTCGTGGCACGATTGGCTAAACGTCCGACGGTTTCCACCGGTAAGGCATGCGTTTCAGGCTCATTCTCCTCATCCGTTGCCTTTTGGCCATGCCGTCTTTCTAACCAAACCACCAGCATGCTGAGCAATGTTTGTAACCCCAAGGCAACGAGCATCATTGCGGTGGAGATTGGCGCTGTGAGCCAGAGTCCAAACGCAATGATCACCGTTATCATTGCCATCGGGACGATCATCTTTATCAGCGGAACTGTTTCCTTGTTTGTCATTCGTCACCTATCCCTGTTAAGTCACTTGCCATCTGTGGCTATGCTTGTATTGAAATGACTAACACATCGCCACTCTGCCTTGCTTTATTTTTGTACACAATTTCATACTAATTACATGCTTTTTTGGCAAAGTCGGTGAATGAGATCAAATTTAGACCAAAGCCGTATAGGCCAAAATCGCAGAGTCCTCACTACAGTTCGAAAAACCTTGTGTTCCCATCTTAATCACGTAAAAGTGGGCTAAGCTGACCATAGGTTGTTGTTATTAACGAGAGACTCATGATTTTTAGTCGGCGAGTACGCCATTCCACTCATGCATTTTTGGCGCTTGCAGTCACTGGCTTTACCCTCGTGTGGTTTTCACTTGCCGTCCTCCCCGACAGCGAGCAATTCGCCATCATCTGGTACGCCTCCGCAGCTGGTGCTTTTGCGCTCACTTGCTTTCCTCGCTATGCATGGCCGATTGGCCTGCTTGGCTTTATCGTTGGCATCTATTATGCCGATACCTTAATGGATATCCCCTCGTCACTCAGTGTCAGTCTGGCCTTGGTTAACGGCTCGACTGCCTTACTGGGGTGTTTTCTTTACCGCACCATGCGGGTGCGCTTTGGTAATGCCTTGGAAGGGATGTGGCCGTTTATTCGCGGTATCGGCCCCACTATCGTGCTGTCACCATTGCTCGGTGCGGGTTTAGGTGCCAGCGTACTCTCCTTTCACGACGCGATGCATGTCGACTACGCATTGGGGCGCTGGTACTTGAGTGAATTTATCGGCTTTGTTGCCCTCTTTCCACTCTTATTAGTGATCAATGCCGAGCGCCACTCTAAACGACAAAACGCGCTGATTGTTCACACATCTCCCAGCTATTTATTAGCCAGCTGTGTGGCCTTATTCGCGCTGATTACTGCGGTGCTCTACGCTATCCCTTATCCATTTATCGCATTGACTGGGCTCTTTTGCCTCGCCGCCACCTTACAGAGCCGCTTGATTGGCCTGAGTACGATTGCTTTGGCGGTATTGAGCTTTGATGTGCTTAGCGCAATGGATGTCTTGACCTTTCATTTAGAAAGCACTGAAACAGCCTCAGTGCCTATGTTAGCCACAGCAGCGACCACGCTAGTCATTGGCGTATGTATGACCCAACTGGCTTATAGCTATCGCCAGCATCAACGCCAACACACCCAGCAACACTCCTTATTGACTCAGGCTATGCACAATTCATTGATTGGGATGGCGATACTCGACTCTCGCGGCTATATCCAAGATATCAACCAAAGCCTTGCGACCTTTTGGGGCTACCGACAGCCTAAGCTGCGCGGCGTCCATGTTTCTCGCTTTACTCGAGAGGAAGATCAGGATGAGTTGAAAGCCTATTTAGACGACTTGATCATTGGAAAAATTGACAATAAGCGGATGGAAAAACGCTTTGTCCGCAGCGATGGTTATGTTGTTTGGGGACGGCTCTCTGTTACTGCAGTACGTGATAAACACGCCGGACATGTTACCCATCTGATCAGCCAAGTCGAAGATATCAACCAACTGAAAGCGGCACAGCGTGAACAAAAGCGCTGGCTCGCACGCTGGCGGTTTGCACTTGATATCAACAAGCTCGCGGTATTCGAATTAAACACCCAAACAGGTTTACTGATCTTTTCTGATTGGTCTGCGCCCTTACTCGGCATTCAAGCCAAGAAGATTCGCACCTATCAAGCTTGGCTCGCACGGATTCATCCTGAAGACCGCCCTGCGCTTGAACAAGCCATGAAACTGCTTGTTGATGGCCATACTGAACGTGTCATTGAAGTATTCCGTTTTCAAAACGCATCAGGTGAGTATCGCTACCTTCGCCAATCTTCCGCTCGCCAAGACGATGACGCCCAAACTGTGCTCAGTACTGCGATTGATATTACCGAGCAGTACTTAGCAAATGTGCAAAACGATACGCTACGACGCCGGCTAGAAGCCGCCACACAAGCGGCTAACATCGGGATTTGGGAATATCACGTGCAAGAAGACCGCCTCGAGTGGGATTCACAGATGTATCAGCTCTATGACATAGCGACAGGCGCCGGTTACGAAACACTTGCCACCTGGCAACAACATATTCATGGTGACGACTTTCCACGCGTTCAGGACGAACTCACGCAAGCCTTAGCCAATATGGCACAGCTTGATACGCAATTTCGTATCATCGATCGGCAAGGGCACACGAGGTATTTGCGTGCCTTAGCGACGACGCAATTTGATGATAACGGCCAACCCATCCGCATGATTGGTGCCAATTGGGATAATACCGAAATTAATGAACTGAACGCGACGCTTGCCACCGAGCGTGAACAACTCAATGTGGTGATGAATTCTATTAATGATGGCGTGATCACCTTGGATGAGAAAGGCCATTTGGTCTATCTCAATAATACCGCCCTAAAACTTGCCAATTATCGTGAGCAGGCCCCGATAGGCCAATCGGTCGATGATGTTTTTTATCTTTTCCATCATGGAGAGCCAGTTCGCTTGTCGTACCTCAGTGAACAACAGCTCAACACGCATTTCGAAACCCATATTCAAGATGCCTACCGGCTCGTGCTCAATGACACCAAACAAGTGTATGTTTCTGTCGCCATCTCTCCTTTGTTAGGCGATAACGAGAAACAATCGCATCGTGGTTATGTGGTGGTATTGAGAGATGTATCAGAGCAGCACGCCTTAATGGCACAGCTCGATTACAATGCCAACCACGATCCTTTGACACAACTGCCCAATAGACGGGCATTTGAAGCCTTCATGGAACAGCACCTCGTGCAAGCGCGAGAGCTGGATATACCCTCCGTATTAGCGTTTATCGATCTCGATTTATTTAAGATCATTAACGACTCGGTGGGTCACCACGCCGGGGATGAAGTATTGTGCCAAGTCTCCCAAGCCTTAGCCGATAACATTCGCAGTGACGATGCGGTCGCACGCCTTGGCGGGGATGAGTTTGCGGTACTGCTGACCAATTGCAATCTGCATGATGCTAAACGCACGATCAAAACGCTTATCCATCGCTTAGAACAATTATCCTTCCCGTATGGGGAGCGTATTTTCTCTATCAGTGCCAGTGTTGGACTTGTTAATGTCACCGATAATGCACTTTCCCTTTCCGATTTGATGAGTCGCGCGGATGTGGCGATGTATTCAGCCAAATCCACAGGCCGCGGTCAGATCGTGGAATACGATGATATTTCAGGCTCGGCACAAGGACGGCATAATGATATGCAAATGGTCGGTAAAATCACCCGAGCGTTGGCCGAAGACCGATTCACACTTTATGGTCAGCAAGTTGCTCCGGTTGAAGGACCGACAGTCGAACACTGGTACGAGTTATTGGTCCGTATGGTGGACACCGATGGCAGCATTGTGAGCCCCGGGGAGTTTATTCCCGCCGCAGAAGCTTTTGGTCATATCCGCGATATTGATGAGTGGGTGGCGAACTATGTCCTGACTACTCGCGCACAAGAGTTGGCGTACTCTGGGCTAAGATTCAATATTAACCTGTCCGCCCATTCGATCAGTGACCCCAACTTCCAGGCCCGACTCAAACAATTGGTCGCCGAGTCTGTCTTCCCCACCGATAGGCTATGTTTTGAGATCACGGAATCAGCACTGATCAGCCACCTTAACTCCGCCATTTCTTTCGTTGACGAGCTACGTGCCTATGGCGCCCATGTGGCGCTTGACGATTTCGGCTCAGGACTATGCTCCTTCCACTATCTCAAACTGTTTAATGTCGATGTGGTCAAAGTTGATGGTCAATTTGTGGCAAACTTGGCTGATAAGGAAAATAAAATAGATCGCGTGATTATCGAATCCATCGTCAATATCTGTAATACCATGCAGTATAAAACCGTGGCTGAATGGGTCTCTGACGAAGAGAAACTCGCTTTGGTCAAAGATATTGGCATCGATTATGTTCAGGGATTCTTAATCGATCACCCCACGCCACTCGATACATTACTTGCCAAAAAAGCATTGAAGAAACAAAAAGATGTTTGATGGGGTTGCGTGATGCCGAAAAGATAGGCAATTTAAGCTTTTTTGCTTGGACTGCCTGTTATGAATCAATACACGCTTGCGGGGTGTGGAGCGATCCTGCTGTGGAGCAGCAATGTCGCCCTGATTCGCCACGTGACCGAACTGCTTGGCCCTTTGGGTGGCGCTGCTGCCATTTACTCTATCGCAGCGCTCTGCTTAGTACTTTTTGTCGGGACACCTAAACTCAGTGACTTTCCGCGTCGCTACTTGATTGTTGGCGGCGTGTTATTCGTGGTCTACGAGTTATGCCTTTCGTTGTCGTTGGCGTGGGCCAATACGCGGACACAAGCGATCGAAATGGGCGTGATTAACTATTTGTGGCCATGTCTAACCGTGTTTTTTTCCGTGCTCATCACGCGTCAAAAAGTCAGTCTTTGGCTTTACCCAGCCTTGATGGTCGCCTTTTTAGGCGTCGTTTGGACCGTCGGTGGCAAACAGGGGGTTTCTTGGCAACATTTAGTCGCCAATATTCACTCTAATCCATTGAGTTACACACTGGCGTTCAGTGGTGCCATCATTTGGGCCATATACTGTAATCTGACTCGCATGAGTGCGCAGGGAAAAAATGGTATCACTTGGTTCTTTATCGCCACCGCCATCACACTCTGGATCGGTTTCGCGCTCTCCGACGCGCCAGTACTTTCCGCTTCTTGGTCAGACATCGGTTATGTCCTATTGGCCGGTGCGGCAATGGGGGGCGGTTACGGGTTATGGAACCTTGGCATCCTTAAGGGCAACTTGGTGTTTTTGGCGACCTTGTCTTATTTCATCCCGGTTTTATCGACATTTTTGTCCGCCATTCTTTTGTCGACGGAACTAACGCTCACCTTCTGGCAAGGCGTGGCGATGGTGACACTCGGCTCACTGGCCAGTTGGTGGCTGACTCGTGCACCAACCCGCCACAACACACCGAGTACCGCAAAATCGCACTAGTCACACGGTAGTCTCCAGTCGCGTTCGTGACTGGAGACCGTTTACTGAGCCAGCGCCAACGCCGGTGTCGGAGCGCCGTAATAAAGGCAAATACGTTGACCATTGATGTCTTTCACATCAAATTCAATCTCATAAATGCTTTCCATCACCGGCTTCGTTACCACCTCGTTCACCGAGCCACTGGCAACCACTTCACCGTTTTTCATCGCAACCATATTGTCGGCGTAACATGCGCTAAAGTTAATGTCATGCATCACCACCACCACGGCTTTATTATGGCGGTGCGCCAAGTCACGCACCGTCTGCATAATGGCCACAGAGTGGCGAATATCGAGGTTATTTAACGGCTCATCCAAAAAGATGTAGTCGGTATTTTGCGCTACGACCATCGCAATGAAGGCCATCTGGCGCTGGCCCCCACTCAGCTCATCGATAAAGCGGTCTTGGAGCTCCTCCAAACCAAGCTGCGCGATGGCATCATCAATGATCCGATTATCGTCGTCACTTAAACGGCCTTTTGAGTGAGGAAAACGACCAAACGCGACCAATTCACGAATGCGAAAGCGCATATTGATATTATTGGACTGGCGCAACACCGCAAGACGTTTCGCCAATGCTTCACTGCTCCACTCGGCCAACGGCTTCTCACCAATTAAAACCTGCCCCGCATCACTGTCAGTCAGTCGACTGGCCATCGATAACAAGGTACTTTTTCCTGCGCCATTGGGCCCTATGATTGCAGTCACTTTTCCCGGTGGAAACAGCACGCTGGCTTGGTCAACTACCTTGGTTTGCCCATAGGATTTAGAGAGTTCGATCAGTTCAATCATAATGGTTAAAACTTATTTTTAGTCAGCAGGTACAGGAAGTAACTCCCGCCAACAAAGTTGATAATGACACTGACAGTGGTTTCAAAGCCAAACCACTGCTCAACAACAAACTGACCGGTTAGCAACAAGAACACGGCCAAAATACTGGTAGCGATAATCAAGAAACGGTGCTGATAGCTGATGAACATTTGTCGCGCGAGGCTAACCACAATCAAGCCAAAGAACAGCACTGGGCCGACAAGCGCCGTTGATACTGCAATCATCACCGCGATAATCATCATCACTTTAAGGGTCAGACGGCGAATATCGACGCCAAGACTAATCGCGTTGTCTTCTCCTAGCCAGCACACATCCAATTGATTGGCATAGCGATAAAGTGCGAGCAAGCACAATGCGAGCACCGGAACACTCATGTACACCAAATCACGGTTCGCATTGTTAAAGCTTGCGAACATCGCATCTTGCAGCACCGCAAACTCACTCGGGTCGACCAGCAAGGTAAAAAACTGACTGATGCTGCCAAACACACTCCCCAGCACGATACCAATCAAGAGTAAGGTGTAAATGTTCGCGCGTCGGCGTCGAAAATACAGCGTAAATAAAACCGTGGCGCTAATCGTCATTAAGATCACGCATACCACAAAATTTAAATACGGATTAATCAGCAATACGCTGGATGCGCCAAATACCACCAGCAAGGTTGTTTGCAACAACATGTACAAGCTATCGAAGCCAAGAATCGACGGTGTAAGAATGCGATTATTGGTAATGGTTTGGAACACTAACGATGACGCCGAAATAGCCACTGCTGCGAGGGCGATCGCCAATACTTTCGGGGTTCGACGCGAGAGAAAATAGGCATAGTTATCCGCAGTAAGGCCATGACCCAGAAAGTATCCAGCGACGGCCAACGTACCGAGGAAGACAAGAGAGAGTTTAACCACATCACGCATTGGCTTTATCCCTCATGACTAAATAAATAAAGACCGCGCCCCCAAGAATGGAAATGATCATTGCGATCGGCACTTCGTAAGGGAAAATCAACACTCGACCTAAAATGTCACAGCTCAACACCAGCACAACGCCCCAGAATGCAGTCCATGGCAGATTGCGTTTAATGTTATCGCCCATAAATAAGGACACCACGTTGGGAACAATCAGGCCCAAGAAAGGAATCACCCCTACGATCATCACCACGGCCGAAGACAAAAGCGCCACGACCATCACGCCGAACAGCACCACTTTTTGGTAGTCCAAGCCAATATTTTTAGCAAAGCTTTCGCCAATACTGGCGGCGCTGAATTGACTGGCATAGGCGTAAGCAATGGCACAAACAGGCACAGCGACAAACAAGATTTCGTAGTTACCCGACAGCACGGACGAAAAGTTGGCGACCGTCCATGCCTGCAAGGTCTGAATCAGGTCGTATTTGTAAGCAAGAAACTGAGTGAGCGAAGACACCACGTTGCCGTACATGATGCCTATCAGCGGTACCAGCACCGTGTTTTTGAATTTGAGGCGCTGAAGAAAACGAACGAATAACCATGTGCCCGCCATGGCGGTCCCGACAATCATGGCCAAGTCCAACCACTGGCTCGCGCCGGCAAAGACCACCAGCGTCAACACATAACCCAGTAGCGCACAATCAATGGTGCCAGTAGTATCAGGTGAGGCAAATCGGTTTTGACAAATCTGCTGCATGATTAAGCCGGCAACACTGAGGCCGGCACCCGCCAAACAGATGGCCAATAATCGCGGAATTCGACTGGTGGTAAAAATGGTCCACGCTTGCGCATCGCCTGCGAGTAGATTTTCAATCGATACGTGCGCCACCCCTATCGAAATCGATAACAGCGCGAGAATCACGAGTACGGGTATAGAAAGGTATTTCACAACACAACTACCGTTGAGACGCTTACAATCACAAAGACCCGGGGAATGCCCGGGTCAATATTAGCCAGTTATTTGGCGGTTAAAGAACGCGATTTACATCGTCGATCATCTTATCCATCGCTGTCATACCCGCCATGGTGATGTACCACGCCGTTGGGTCTAGATAGCTAATACGGTTGTTCTGATGGGCTGGCGTTTTGTTAACCAGTGGATTATCAAAGCGCGCTTTCGCTTTACCCACACCTTCCCCGATGGCTTGCTCACGATCTAGCACAAGAAGTACATCTGGGTTGGCATCGGCAATATACTCGAAAGAAATCAAGTTGCCATGAGAGCCGGCGACCTCGACATCGTCGCTTTTCGCAGGTTTTAGGCCGAGCTCATCAAACACCATACCAAAGCGGCTTTTCTCGCCGAACATTGCCACTTTGCTACCGTTGCTCATCACCATCAACGCATTAAAGTTATCCGCAGCGGCTTTGTTACGTGTGCTAGCAATTTTGGCATCCATCTTTGCGATGATTGCTTCCACTTTGTCTTGTTTGTCGAAGACTTGACCTAGCATACGCCAGTTTTTCTGCACGCTCTGCCAGTATTGGTTGTAGTCTGCTTGGAACATAATCGTCGGGGCGATTTCTTCCAACTCTTTCATCAGGGAGGCCATACGTGCTTCAGCAATAATCAGGTCCGGCTTGGCCATGAAAATAGCCTCATAGTCCGGCTCTTTTACCGTACCCACGGCGACGTACTTTTCATCTTGGTACTTGTCCGCAAGATAGTCGGGCATCAGTGACTTGACCACACCCACAGGCTCAACACCAATACGATCTAACACGTCTAAGCTACCTTGGCCCAACACGACCACACGTTGTGGCACACCATCTATCTCGATTGTACCCATCGCATGCTCAATGGTTTTTGCCGCGACTTGGCTACCAAATAGTAAAGATGTCGTTAAGATAACAAGTTGAAAAATTGAACGAAAAGCTCGCATCGCTAGTTCCTCATCAAGGTTGATGGCAGCATGCTAGCGCAATTAAAAAACGAAGTCACGAATAGAAGTGAGAATCGTTCATATTTATAATTGTATTGATATTGCGCAAGATAAGAGACATAAATCTGTGTTTGCTATCCGAGCAGCGATCAACAGCAAAAGTGACTCAGTGACGGCTGATGCCTACCTTGATCNCCCTCACACACCATCAAAAAGGCCCACGTGATCACACGTCATGCTCTGAATGACCAAAAAGCAAGCGATTGCATCGACACTATCAACATATTTGGTAACCATTAGGGGGTATTCGCGGTAATATGCAGATAGTTGTGATCGGGATCGCGCGTTACTAGGGCGTTGTTACATACACTGAGTCCATCTCATCCGGCGCCAGAGCAAAGACAATAAAGACAGTTAGAACTGTCGCAAAATCGGCACCGACATGAGTTTGACTGCATCTAATAAGTTGTTTGAGGGTTACAATGAACGAGATTTTACTTGCGGTCGTCGCTGGTGCCATCGTTGGCTTTTTCTTCAGCGCGATCAAGTTACCACTGCCTGCTCCCCCAGTACTATCGGGGATCATGGGCATTGTTGGTATCTACCTTGGCGGCATGGCCTATCAGGCCGTGATCGAACGCTTTTTCTCTTAACTTAAGATAATTGGAGCACATTATGGCTACCCCACATATCAATGCCGCAGATGGCGCCTTTGCTGAAACCGTCCTGATGCCAGGTGATCCACTTCGTGCGCAATACATTGCCGAGAACTTCTTGGAAAACGCAGAGCGTGTCACTGACGTACGTAACATGTTTGGCTACACCGGCACCTATAAAGGGAAAAAAGTGTCAGTGATGGGCCACGGTATGGGTATTCCATCTTGCTCAATCTACGTGCATGAGCTGATCAAAGACTACGGCGTGAAGAATATCATTCGCGTTGGTAGCTGTGGCGCTGTGAAAGACGATGTAAAACTGATGGATGTAATTGTTGCACAAGGTGCATCAACCGACTCTAAAGTGAACCGCACGCGTTTCGCGAACCACGATTTTGCTGCGATCTCTGACTTCCATCTGCTGGAAACGGCAGTAGGTGAAGCGCGCAAACAAAACGTTTCTGTTCGTGTGGGTAACGTATTCTCTGCAGACTTGTTCTACAGCCCTGAAGCGGATCTGTTCAACACCATGGACAAGCTTGGCATCCTTGCAGTTGATATGGAAGCGGCAGGTATCTACGGTGTGGCCGCTGAGCTGGGCGCGCGCGCACTGACCATTTTGACTGTGTCTGACCACATCATCCGTGGTGAAGCCTTGAGCTCAGACGAGCGTCAGAAATCATTTAACGAAATGATGACTGTATCGCTTGAAACAGCGATCAACCTGTAAGTGTTGATCGGAGGAAACGTGTCTAGCGGCAAACTGCCCCCAGCTGCCGGTGACTTGCAGCTGAACTTTTGTAAAACGCTCACTTGCCCAAATTTTGGGTCCACTGATGAGCAGCATTACTTGGTTCAGCACACCAATCCGGCACGCCCAACCTTGGTATGCCGTGAGTGTGGTGCGTTTCCTCCATTGCTCAACAACCACCAAGTGCATGCAGAGCTGATCACTCAGCGACAACTGCATGCCGATGGTTTATGCGCCTGCACCAACCCAGATTGCGAACATCTGGGCAAACCCGTACTCACCCACCGAGCCTGCTACCATGCATTTGGCTACAGCGGTGATAAACAGCGCTATCGCTGTAAAGGGTGTCAAAGCACCTTCGTCGATCGCTGGTCGGGGGTGAATAAAAAAAGTGAGTTACAGCAAAAGTTGTTGGCCTACCTGTTCACAGGCCACACGGTGCGAGAGATTTGCCGCCGTCTAACGCTGAACCCCAAGACCTTTTACGATCATCTCAACCATATTGCCGCTCGCTGTCGGCAAAAACTTGCGGCTTATGATACGCGCTTTTTAGGCGAAACCACCCAAGGCCACCTTGCTAGCGTACACGCACCTTTGCAGCCACACAGTCAAAATGGCGTGCAATGGCTCGCCACGGGGGAAGCACATAGCGGTTATGTGTTGCTACAAGACGTGAATTATCATTCGTACGATCACCCAGAGGTCAATGCTCAGCACGATCCCTATCAAGATCATTGTCGATTTATCGCCAGTGCGCCTGATGTCGACCGAAGCGAAACACTCGCGACGCCCGAGGGATTACTCGGTCGCGTGGATGCAAAATATCGCGCGGTTTTCGCTCGCTCGAATGTAGAAGACCCGTATACCCAACCACTGCATTTTATCTATCCCAACCGTGGCACCTTGATACGTCCACAGTACACAACCTATGCACACTACCTAAATCTCAAGCCCTTATTGGCGCATTGGCAAAACATTGTGGTGTTTTCACCGCAAGAGCCTTTGCTTCGCTCTGCCTGCTTATCAGTCTTTGAAGCTGACATTCGGGATAAACGCGTCAGTCACGTATACGTTGAACAGGACGCATACTGGCAACCCGGCGCAGAGCCTGAGAAAATCGATATCGTATTACTCAGTTGGTGGCGCGATCGCTGGGCGTTTACGCGCAGTGGTGAAGGCACAAAAGCCATTTGCGATCATGGCCAAGCAAAAGGCAAAGAAGCGTACTGGTTAACCCATGCTAGCTGCGATGCATTGAAGAAATATCAGCAACATTTTCATCAGCAATTTGCGCTGTTAGTCAATGAGCCTCGTCGACGCTTACGTCCCGGCGGCCTGCTTCCCCTGCTTGATATTTACCGCGCGTGGCACAACTTGTGTTGGCAAGACAAGCAGCACCAAACACCGGCTCAGCACCTTGGTTTGACCGACCGGCCGCTAACATTGGCTGATCTGCTCCTTTAACCGCGGCTTCCTTTCCATTCCCTTGATAAATCACGCGGTGTGACTTGACGCGTATCACTTTTTGTTGCCTAAATAAGACTGTGGTTTCTTTACAGGGTGTTTTATTTGGATATTCAACTTCTTCGTACCTTTATCGAGGTCAGTAAAACACGTCATTTTGGCCACGCGGCCGATAACCTCTATTTGACGCAATCGGCAGTCAGTTTTCGGATTCGTCAGCTCGAAACCCAACTCGGTGCCCCTTTATTCATTCGTCAACGCGGGAATGTTCGGCTCACAAGTGCCGGAGAACGCATGCTGCCTTATGCGGAAACCTTACTACAAACATGGCAACGTGCTCAGCAAGATGTCACCTTGACGCAAGCCGCCAACGAGCAGCTCACTATTGGAGCCTCCCCAACGCTTTGGGAACTAGAAGGGGTCAGTGACTGGATTAATCGTATATGTGCCAATCAACCTGATTGGGTGATCCGCGCTGAAGCCACGCCTCGACAAATGCTGGCGCGTCAATTGATTGAAAAGCGCATTGATGCCGGTCTGACATCTGAATTACCCAAACTCGAAGGATTGCACTCCCATCACCTCGGCGATTATCAATTACAATTGGTCAGCCACCTGCCCGATGTGACCATGGCAGATATCCAAGACTTAGCGATCGTCTATTTGGATTGGGGAACCCGCTTTGCTGTCGAGCAAAGTCGTATTGAGGCATTGCAACGTCCACCCGTCCTCCATACCCAATCGTGTCACCTTGCGCTTAATTATTTACTCACTCACGGCGGCGTTGCATTTCTACCGTCTCTGGCTATTCAGCCATACATCGACCGTGGACAACTGCATCTGGTAGGCACCAGCCCAGCATTGGTTCATCAGCTTTATCTTGTCTGGTTAGACAGCAGCGATAAGTCACATTTAATCAACGAGTTACAAAGCTCTACTGGCCAGCTTGTCCCTGAGTAAAAAAAACACGTTTGCAATGATAATTTCACTAGTCGGCGGTGAATTTTTGGGCTATCTTAACCTTTAAGGGTGACGCGCGCGTTGCCTGAATATCCGGCTGCAAACACAGCCACGTAAATACATTAGCGTTAGGAAAGCACCACCATGGCACAGTGGGATCAATGGTTAAAACATGGCTCTCAACACAAAGAGAAGTTCAAGTCCCGACACCACGACTATTTTGATGACGAGGCACCACGCGGTAAAAAAGGTAAGAAACGTCAACAGAACAAGTCGCGCCGTCAACAACACGATGATGGCTTTTTCGGAGATGACCGTTGACAAACAGTCGCTAGCCCCCAATCAGATTGCATGACACGGTGGCCACACCGCCCAACGGCAACAAAACGGGTTCAGGCACATAGCGAGATAGCACACGCACAGCTAAATAGAATATAAGTAAAAGGGCAACGTCTTCCGGCGTTGCCCTTTTGTGTACAGCAAGCCACAAAGGCTATCAATGGCGTACTGAGTAATATGTATTACGCTGTTGCCGCCTCCCATTTGGCCTGATGAGCAGTGACCTGAGTTCTGGCAGACTTCCAACGCGTATCAAGCTGCAAATCTGTCCAATCAATCGTTTTTTCTACACGCAATTGACTGGCCGCGGGGACATCTGTGATGGGCAAGGTATCGAGAACGGCAACCGCGCTATCTCGGTCATTACAGACCAACACCATATCACAGCCTGCTTCCAAGGCTGCGCGTGCACGAGCCGGTGCATCGCCTAATACATGTGCCCCACCCATACTGAGATCATCAGAGAAAACCAGTCCTTTAAAGCCCAGCTGCTGGCGCAAGATCTGGGTCAACCAGAACGCGGACGCACTGGCAGGCTGCGCATCATGATGCGGATACACCACATGAGCCGGCATCATGGCATCCAGTAAGCCTTCCTCGATGAACGCTTTGAAGATGGCGAAATCCGACGAGTGCAACATCTCACGCGGATCATGCGGCGTCACCAGATGAGAGTCTTCCTGTACCCCTCCGTGACCCGGAAAATGCTTGCCCGTACTTGCCATACCCACCGCGCGCATGCCTTGGGTGAAGGCGCGTGCATAACGAATAGCCTCCGCGGGATTGTCACCAAAAGCTCGATCTTTAATCGCTGCGCAAGCAAATCCTAAGTCCAACACTGGTGCAAAGCTTAAATCAATCCCATGCGCGATAAGCTCGGCGGCCATCAACCAGCCGGCTTGCTCGGCAACACTAGCATCCGCCTTGAGAGCCCCATAAGACTGTGCCGCTGGAATACGTGTGAACGGCGCTTTAAAACGCTGTACACGCCCCCCTTCTTGATCGACACCAATTAGAATATCCCGCCCCGCTGCTGCACGGATCTCTGCAGTGAGCGCCTGCAGTTGCTCACTGTCATGATAATTGCGTGCAAACAGGATGACACCGCCCACACTGGGATGAGCTAAGATCTCTTTTTCTTCATTGTCGATACGCTCTGCGTGAACATCCAACCATACTGGCCCCATCATATCTCCTTCATCCCGTTGTCAGCCGACTGCCACGCCGGCACGTTATACTGGTGCCAAGGCCTTATGAGTACGTGACTTGCTTGGCAACTGAAAACCTTATGACGTATTAATGCTGTGCGTATGCCACGCTGGCAGCCATTATCACAACAGAATAATCAAGCACTTTGCCTAGATTCGCAATCTGTTTATACTCGTGCCATGGAAGGGGTATTCAACTAAACAGCTCCCTATTAGGGGTCCCCTCATCTGTCCGCGCAGGGTGTTAATAACGCCCAGTGGTTGCGCAATTTGTGCATTGATAAGGAACACACATGCCTCAACCCGCAGCAGATATATACATCGGTGTGATGTCTGGCACCAGTTTAGATAACATTGATGTCGTGGCAGTACGCTTTACACAAGCTGGGCACGTTGAGCCCATTGCGCGCCACAGTGAGCCCATGCCGCAAGATATTAAAGCAACCGTGATTAGTTTAAGTCGCGGCCACCCTATAGCGATCACTGCGATTGGGCAGTTAGATCGCCGTCTCGGCGAGTGCTATGCCCATGCCATCAACACCTTGCTGGAAATCGCAAGCTTGCGCCCCAAGCATGTTGCTGCAATCGGTTGTCACGGACAGACCGTGTATCACCAACCCAGTGGTGATTATCCGTTTACCATGCAACTGGGTGATGCCAATGTGATCGCAGCGCGAACAGGCATTACCACGGTTGCCGACTTTCGCCGCAAAGATATGGCGTTTGGCGGCCAAGGCGCGCCACTCGTGCCCGCATTCCATAACGATTTATTTTCCGATGCCAAGCAACCGACCGCAGTGGTCAATATTGGCGGTATTGCCAATGTCTCCATGATATGTCCCGACCAACCCTTATACGGTTACGACACGGGGCCGGGGAATATGCTGATGGATGCGTGGATACAGCGTCACAAGCATCAGGCGTATGATAAAGATGGCGCATGGGCAGCCAGCTGCTCCGCCTACCAGCCATTGCTGCAGCGTTTGCTCTCTGATCCTTACTTTTCACGCCCTGCGCCAAAAAGCACTGGGCGAGAATACTTCAACCTTGACTGGCTGGATCGCCACTTACTGGCGTTTTCTCTCTCCCCGTCACAGGTGCAAGCCACACTACTTGAACTGACGGCACAAAGCATTGCCATGGCGATACAGCCTCATGAGCAAGGTCGCGTGTTTATCTGTGGTGGCGGCGCACACAACCAAGCGTTGATGGCAGCACTGCAGGCGGCGCTGCCTCAGTGGCATATTGCGCGTTCAGATGATGTGGGGATCAGTTGCGACGACATGGAAGCCATCGCGTTTGCATGGTTAGCCCGCCAAACCCTCTATAACCAGCCGGGCAATGTGCCCGCTGTCACCGGTGCTAGTCAGGCCTGCTGTCTGGGTGCCATTTATCTGCCCTTCTAGGAAGGGCATCAAGAAAATAGAAGAGTACAACTTTTCCCGTTATATGGGGTTAGCCGGATGAGCTTAAGCGACCTTGCCGTAAAATCGTAACAGGTTGGACATTGTCCATACGCTGAACATACGCCTGATACTGATTGAACGGTAAGGGGCGCGAGTAGTAAAAGCCTTGGCCAACGTCAACGCCATAGCGTCGCAATAGCGCTTCCGCTTCTTCACACTCCACCCCTTCAGCAACCACCATGACCCCAAGTGAGCGTGCCATATCCGTCGTCGCACGTACAATGCTTTGATGGCGACCACTTTGGGGTAAATTGCGTACAAAGCTACGGTCAATTTTCAACTCAGTAAATGGCAGCTGTGAGAGAAAATACAGCGATGAATAGCCGGTACCGTAGTCATCAATCGACACCTCAATACCACTTGCTGACAGCTCACTGATCAAACGCTTCAGCCAATCGTAGTCTTCAACCATCACCGATTCGGTCAGTTCAAGAGAAACCAGATTCGTCGGTACATCGTATTGGCTTGCCAGATCAACCACTCGCGCCGCTAAGTTCGGGATGTATATATCGGACGCACTGATATTAATGGACAGGCGTCGACAGTGACCGCTAGCAATTAACTGTTGCTGCTGTTGGAAAGCACGTCGAATCACCCATAGGGTCAAGTTGTTGATAATACCCACATCCTCAGCCATACGCACAAAAACATCGGGGGAAATCTGTCCAAAGCGTGGATGCATCCAGCGTGCGAGCACTTCAGAACCATGAATGGATCCTGTTCGTAAGTCAATTTGAGGTTGGTGATAGAGTTCCAGCCCATCGTTTTCAATTGCCTCACGCAGATCTGCCACTAACGAAACATGAAGCTCGTGATACTTGTGTTCGTGGTTGTTAAAGTGGGTATATCCCCCGAGCACGGAACGATGTTGTTGCAGTGCTTGCATGGCGCGGTTTATCAACAGGCTAGGGTGCGATCCATCAGACGGATAATGACACACGCCGATTCGCGCATTGATGTGGGTAATAAAAGACCCGATGGCAAGTTCACCGTTAAGTCCCTCAATGACGGACTCTAAAATATGGTTACATGTCTCTAAATCTGCATCCTCAATTAAGAACGCAAATACCCCTTCTTTGAGGCACCCTAGTCGTTGATAAGGTCTATCTGATTCCGTATCAATCTGATAAATCAGCTCAACATCCAAGGCCTCTAGAACACGTTCGACAATGGTATTAATGTAAGTTTCGCGTGTATCTTCATCAAGATAAGGCAATAGATTATTATAGTTATCAACGGTTACACAGCACAGGTTGAAACTGACATTGCGAGAGATGAGATCATTAATCGCGATGTGAACTACGTTGGTATTGGGCAAGCCACTCAACGTATCATGAGTCAGTGCTTCCATGGCGTTCATTCGCTGGAACCGGAAACGCTCGGCTAAGGCAACCGAAAACAACATCATGGTGAGGCCCATGGAGAGCATCAACGCATAACGGCTCATTAAGGTATATTCGCTGTAGCCAAGCAATAGCGCATAAAACGCTAACCCACCCGCCATTGCAGGTAGCCACGACAACCCAAATAACAACAACCAAAATTTACCCGGTTGCCACTGTTTGATTAAAAAATAGATGACTAACCCGTAAATGGGCACTTGAGAAAGTAACACTAAAGAGGCTGATATATAAGGAGGGGTGATGAATGTTAGCAGAGCCAAGCCAGCTAAAGCACCTGTCGCCATCAAGAACATGGAACGTGCACGCTGATAGTTACGGCTACGCTGGAAGTTGAGGAAAAAATAGGTAAACCAAAGCGCGACAGTGAGCAAACACACGGCAAACGCTAAAATGTGATTGCTTACGAATACTTGTGCCCAATCTGGCAGAAAATAGCGGCTGAAACCATGATTGGCACTTATCACTAGTGCAGCCATGAGCGTATTCAAAACATAAATCAAATACACACGCTGTCGGCTATACACATACACCCCGACACTGTAAAGCGCCACAAGGAGCATAAAGGTGATAAAACCACCCCATAATAGATGCATTGCTTTGGCTAATTGATCGTAAGCTTGGTGCGACATCACCCATAGAGGCATGGTTGGCATGTCACTAGACGTGACTTTAATCAGTAAGGTATTTGCTCGTTCAGGCCGGAGATCAATAGGAATAGAGGCAGGTAACGACATGTTAGCCGCTCTTCTCTTGGTTTTGTCTCCACTCTCAATCTTAGCTATTACTTGATCGCCATCAACAAGGTGATAACCATCAAGATAGTCAATCGTTGTGTTGTCAGTGAGGATATGAAGGTGGCGCTCAGTTAGCCCCTTGTAATCAAATTCTAATTTTATCCAAAAAGTGTGATAGTCCAGCTTCCATGGTATGTCCCCGGGACTTTGTACTGTGGCGAAAGGCGCGTGATCAATCACGTAATTGAGTGGCAATTCGTTAGTTTCGTCAATAAAGTACCGATACTCCACATCAAGCAAGGGGTCATTGAGCTGCGAAACACGGGTCAGATTGGCTATGCCATAAAAAACGGACGCCACAAAGGCAACGGCGAGCGCAATAGTGGTCCAAATGAGTGCCTGTCGCGACTGCAGAGCCTGCATTTGCATCTTCACTCCAATTTTTATCGTGATTGACCCAGCAGACCAGCCTGACTCTGCCTAACTATCATGGTTTTTCTGACACCGTGAATAACTTTCAAGGCGATCATTTGTAAACCTAGATAGATATGGCTAATTTTTCAAACACAGATCTCATCTTTATTACCTCGTCATCCCACAACGAGTGAACACTTAACTTATATATGAACATTTGTTCATCGCAATGTTCGGCGCTATACTGCAATCAATTCCATTCAAGGTAGTCCCCAAGTAGTCAATGAGTACGCCGATAATGACGATGCCAACCACACCAGACGCTTTGCAAGAAGACACCGATTTATTGACTGAAATCGCCATTCTTTACTACCAACAAAGCGCCACGCAAGAAGAGATCGCGCGTAAGTACAAGATCAGTCGCCCCAAGGTCAGTCGGTTGCTGCGACGGGCACGAGAAGAAGGGATCGTCGAAATCACAGTAAAGTTTCACCCCGTTCATAGTGCGCAGCTTGAGCAGCGTTTAATGGACAGGTTTAATTTAAAGCGCGCACTTATATCTCTCGATCAACCCAATGCCCAAGAGCAACGTATGCAGGTAGCGACACTCGTCTCAGCTTACTTGGATGCCAACCTGAACGACGGTATGGTCGTCGCGGTTGGTCAAGGACAAAATGTCGCGGCAGTCGCAGACCACCCAGGAGTGGTGTCTCATCGTCAAGCACGCTTTGTCTGCGCCATTGGTGGTACGCACCGTAGTGGAGATGCATTTAACGCTGACCATATTTGTCGACGTCTCGCCAAAAAGTTTGGTGGAAGCAGCGAAACCCTCTACGCCCCTGCCTATGTCGACAACGAAACCATTCAACAAGTCTTTGTTTCTCACCCCAACATCAGTGAAACCTTGAACCAAGCCAGAAAAGCAGAGTTTGCGCTGGTGGGAATTGGCGATATGGATGAAAATAGCCACATGGTAAAACTTGGCTGTTTTAGCGCTCGCGAATTTGTAGAAGCACGGGTTAACGATGGTATTGTCGGTGACATCGGCGGCTTTGATTTTTTCCGCATGGACGGTCAACCGACCGATAATCTG
The DNA here is from genome assembly GCF_001996205.1 of Salinivibrio sp. IB574. Classification (NCBI taxonomy): domain Bacteria; kingdom Pseudomonadati; phylum Pseudomonadota; class Gammaproteobacteria; order Vibrionales; family Vibrionaceae; genus Salinivibrio; species Salinivibrio sp. IB574. Next base: position 60,014 of record NZ_MUFN01000023.1, read on the forward strand.
ATGCGAGGCCGTGTAGTGGGTCTAGCTATGCCAGATTTGGCGCGCATTCCTAATGTGATTGCTATGGCAAGCGAAAGCCGCAAAGCGTTGTCCATCTTAGGTGCACTGCGTACAGGTGTCATTGACGTGTTAGCAACCAGTGCCAGTTGCGCCATGGCGCTATTGAATATGTCAGAGCCGGCACCGAACGAGAAGCAGATCACATTTCAACAGCCAGAGTAAACCACATATAAAGAAGTGAGATGTATCGCGGGATTATTTCGCAATACAATTGACAATCGACGTGAAAAACACAAAGATCGTCACATCATTTGCTCAGGCGCGTTGCATCTGTTCATATTCAGAGCAGGCGCTAACCCGCAAACGTGGCGTCTGAGCCTATCACGCAGAAAAGGTGAGTGAAGATGAGCAACAAACTGGACCAACTCCGCGCCCTGACCACCGTTGTCGCTGACACTGGTGACATCGAAGCGATCAAAAAGTACCAACCACAAGATGCAACGACAAACCCGTCGCTGATCCTGAAAGCCGCGCAAATCAAAGAATATGCGCCGCTCATCGAAGAAGCGATTGCTTACGCCAAATCACACAGCAACGACGCTGATCAACAAGTGGCAGACACGTGTGACCGTCTTGCCGTCAATATCGGTAAAGAAATCCTCAATGCTATCCCTGGCCGTATTTCAACCGAAGTGGATGCTCGCTTATCTTACGACACTGACGCCAGTGTGGCGAAAGCACGCAAACTGATCAGCATGTACAACGAGGCTGGGATCAGCAACGACCGTATCTTGATCAAACTCGCCTCAACGTGGGAAGGTATTCGCGCTGCAGAGATCCTAGAAAAAGAAGGGATCAACTGTAACCTGACGCTACTCTTCTCTTTCGCGCAAGCGCGCGCCTGCGCAGAAGCAGGTGTTTACTTGATCTCACCATTCGTTGGTCGCATCATGGACTGGTACAAAGCGAAGGAAGGCCGTGATTTCACACCAGCAGAAGACCCAGGCGTGAAATCCGTCACCACCATCTACAACTATTACAAGTCACATGGCTACAATACTGTGGTCATGGGCGCAAGTTTCCGTAACACCGGCGAAATCTTAGAGCTGGCAGGCTGTGACCGTCTAACCATTAGCCCACAACTGCTGCAAGAGCTCAGTGACGCAGAAGGTGACGTGCCAGTGAAATTGCAAGATACTGGCGCCACAGAGCAGCGTCCAGCGCGTATGACCCATGCTGAGTTTATGTGGGAACATAACCAAGACGCGATGGCAGTTGAAAAACTGGCTGAAGGCATCCGCAATTTCGCGGTTGACCAAGGCAAGCTCGAAGCCATGATTCGCGAGCAACTGTGATTTAACACAATAAAAGCGGCTTAGGCCGCTTTTATGATTAACGTCGATACCGTATTCAACCTGTTCAATCTGTAGGTATACACATGGAACGCAAAATGCTAGCCAACGCCATTCGCGCCCTTGCGATGGACGGAGTTCAACAAGCTAACTCGGGACACCCAGGTGCCCCAATGGGTATGGCTGATATCGCCGAGGTTTTGTGGCGCGACCACATGAACCACAACCCACAAAATCCAGACTGGGCAAACCGCGATCGCTTTGTGCTATCAAACGGCCACGGCTCAATGCTGATTTACTCACTGCTGCACCTTACGGGTTATGACCTTGCCATTGACGATCTGAAGCAATTCCGTCAATTGCACTCAAAAACACCGGGTCACCCAGAGTACGGTTATGCTCCTGGCATCGAGACCACAACCGGTCCGCTTGGCCAAGGTATTACTAACGCCGTCGGTATGGCCGTGGCTGAGAAAGCACTGGCTGCTCAATTCAACCGTGACGGCCATGATATTGTCGATCATCACACATACGCGTTCCTTGGTGATGGCTGCCTGATGGAAGGTATTTCTCACGAAGCCTGCTCGCTAGCCGGTACCTTGGGCCTAGGTAAATTGATTGCGTTTTGGGATGACAACGGCATCTCAATCGACGGTCACGTTGAAGGTTGGTTCTCTGACGATACGCCAAAACGTTTTGAATCTTATGGCTGGCAGGTTATCCCTGCGGTCGACGGCCACGATCCTGCTGCGATTCAAGCAGCTATCGAAGCGGCAAAAGCTGAAACCGGCAAACCAACGCTTATTTGTACCAAAACCACTATTGGTTACGGTTCACCGAACAAAGCCGGTAGCCATGACTGCCACGGCGCACCGCTAGGCGAAGACGAAATCAAAGCGGCACGCGAATTCCTTGGTTGGGAGCACGGTCCGTTTGAGATCCCACAAGACATTTATGCACAGTGGGATGCCAAAGAAGCCGGTGCGGCCAAAGAAGCAGCATGGAACGAAAAATTCGCTGCCTATCAGGCGCAGTATCCAGAACTCGCGGCGGAATTTACTCGTCGTATGAACGGTGACCTGCCTTCAAACTGGGATAGCGAAACCCAAAAGCTCATCAAAGACCTACAGGCTAACCCAGCGAAAATTGCCTCACGTAAAGCGTCGCAAAACGTACTAGAGGCCTTCGGCAAACTGCTACCTGAACTGCTTGGCGGTTCGGCGGATCTGGCGCCATCAAACCTCACCATGTGGTCTGGTTCAAAAGCCATTACTGCTGACGACGCCAGTGGTAACTACCTACACTACGGTGTACGTGAGTTTGGTATGACCGCCATCATTAACGGTATTGCGTTGCATGGCGGCTTTGTACCTTACGGCGCAACCTTCTTGATGTTTATGGAATACGCGCGCAACGCGATGCGTATGGCGGCCCTGATGAAGGTGCAAAACATTCAGGTTTATACCCACGATTCCATCGGCTTGGGCGAAGACGGTCCAACTCACCAGCCGGTCGAGCAAATGGCTAACCTGCGCCAGACACCAAACATGAGCACTTGGCGTCCATGTGACCAAGTAGAATCAGCTGTTGCTTGGAAGGCAGCTGTTGAGCGTAAAGACGGCCCAAGCGCGTTGATCTTCTCGCGTCAAGGCCTTGCCCAACAAGAGCGTGATGATGCACAGCTTGCTAACATTGCCAAAGGTGGCTACATCCTGAAAGATTGTGCGGGTAAGCCAGAGCTTATCTTGATTGCAACTGGCTCTGAGGTTGAGCTAGCCGTTGATGCGGCGGCACAACTGAGTGAGTCTGGCAAGCAAGTGCGTGTGGTTTCCATGCCAAGCACGGATCTGTTTGACAAGCAAGATGCAGCCTATCGCGAATCTGTATTGCCATCAGACGTGACAGCGCGTATCGCGATCGAAGCCGGCATTGCCGACTATTGGTACAAGTACGTGGGTCTAGACGGTCGTATCATTGGCATGACATCTTTTGGTGAATCAGCACCGGCTGGTGAGCTATTTAAGATGTTTGGTTTCACCGTTGAAAACGTTGTAGAAACCGCTAACGAACTACTCGCCTAGTTCCTTATAGCCAGCGATTAGCACGCTAACGCGCACAAAGGCCAGTCTCAGACTGGCCTTTTTTATGTCCTTTCGCCACGATTCAGTAAAGTCAGTAAAGAAAGCGACTGGCTGATGGACGAGGGTGGTACGCAGACCTCACACCGAGATCGTGGCGAAGATATTCAGATAGCTCATCCATTGAACAAACGTTCAACATTTTATCGGCTCGCGTAATGCCAACCGTGATAGTGACAACCTTCATCACAGTGACGGTAAAACCTTGTTTCGTAATTGCCATCAGTGACTTTCCTCTCATTGTTTTTTCAACATACTCGCCATCATAAAACCTCAAGTTATATTGAGGTAAATGAAAATCACAGCAACGGGAGCAAAAAATGACCATGAGTGTCGGGCAAGTGGCTAAGCGTGCGGGGGTAAGGGTCTCTACCCTGCATTTTTACGAGCAAAAGGGGCTGATTGTGAGTCAACGCAACGCGGGTAACCAACGTCGTTACGACCGTGCAGTGCTGCGTCGCCTTGCCGTGATCAAAGCGGCGCAAAATGTTGGCCTGTCACTGGATGCGATTGGCAAAGCACTCAGCGAGCTTCCTTCACACCAAGCGCCCACTCAAGCGCAATGGCGTAAAATGGCAGAGCACTGGGATCAGACCCTGAACGATCAAATTGCGCGGCTTCAACAGCTACAGTCAAGCCTCAGTGGCTGCATCGGCTGCGGCTGCCTCTCTATGAAATCATGTGCGCTCTATAATCCCAATGACGCGGTGGGCGAAGCCACGAAAGATGACAACGTGCTCAACCACCCAAAAACCAATGTGTCTGATCTTTTAAAACACTGGGGCAAGAGCAGGTAATATGCCTGCTCACTGCTGTTAGTGGTAGTCACGGATTGAGGAACGTGACTTGGTTGGCGCACCGAGATCCAGATCATCTCGCAAATGTTCAGGTAACTCTGAAACATGCACGCTCCGCTTATTTTGGGTACGCCTTAACTGCCACGTACGTAATCTATTCTTAACTGAATTTACAATCTGTTTGACTGTTGGAAATACCGGATCATACATCGTCATCATGATTTACCGCCTCTGTGAACAAAAAGTATGATTTATTTTTGCCCGGCAACTCGCTATGCTCAAACGATGAACACGGGTAATCAGTTAAGTAAATCTTATGTCAAAGACGCAACCTACACGTATGCCGCCTCTTCAAGGCTTGTATTACTTTTATCAAGCTGCACATTTGGGGAGTTTTAAAGCAGCTGCAGATGCCTTGTTTGTAACCGCCGCCGCAATCAGCCAGCAGATCCGATTGTTAGAGGAATGGCTGGAGACTCCTCTGTTTTATCGCCAGCACCGTAAAGTGACGCTTACTCCGGAAGGCGAAATTCTATTTAAGCACGCTCAACAAGGGTTTAAAAGCATTCTCAACGGCGTGTGGCTGCTCAATAATGACCCTTCCCCACATCAGCTATCACTGTCAACTCTCCCCTCGTTCTCCCAAAACTGGTTGGTTCCTCGGCTTGCGCAATTCAGGGACTCCTATCCAGACTTATCCATCTTGGTGGAGTCCACCACAACGTTAAATACGTTCGAGCAATCTTCCATTGATTTATGTATCCGTTATGGCGGAGGACGTTACGACGGGTTGCAGTGCGAATGGCTAATGGGCGATATCCTCTATCCAGTCTGCCATCCCCTCTATCAACAACAACATGGTATTTATGCGATTGAAGATTTATACAAGGGCCATTTAATCAGTGATATGTGGAGAGATATGGACTGGACTCGTTGGTTCAATACCGTCGGTACGGCAGGGGGATGCTCGACCATTACTTACAACGGCTCTAACTATGCCATTGAAGGCGCATTATCTTTGCAAGGAATTGTGCTTGCTCGTCATAGCTTGGTACAGCGATATATCGCTGACAACAGCTTAGTCCGTATCGGCCAAGTGGCAGTAAAGCCCACCAATGGTTACTTTTTGTGCGCGCCTGCCGGATACTTTAAGCGAGATAAAGTCGATCAGTTTTGTCAGTGGATCAAGCAGCAGGCAACGGCTTTTCAGCAAACTTGGCCTGATAATATCACGCTATTTGAGGATGTTAGCGCAGGCACTTGATTGCTCTCGTACTTGAATGCATGGGTACACGCTTACATTTTTCTAAAAAAGCGTTTAAATGCTTTACATGAACTGGGATTGCTGTATGGTGGTCACAGCTCTGGAACATGGAGCATCAATGATTCATCAAGTAAAAGTCGACATAAGCTACGCTATTATCAATATTATAGAGTTTCTAACGTTACCCACTTTCGCTTTTAGACATTTCATCGACTCCGTTCAAAGCTACCCTATTTATTTTAATTTAAGAGAGAATGATTATGTCTAATCAATCAACTGGTATCGTAAAGTGGTTTAACGAAGAGAAAGGTTTTGGTTTCATCACTCAAGACAGCGGCGAAAAAGACGTGTTTGTACACTTCCGCGCGATTGTTGGTGAAGGCTTTAAAACCCTTACCGAAGGCCAACGTGTAAACTTTACCGTTGAGCAAGGCCAAAAAGGCCCACAGGCATCTAACGTTTCTGTTGCATAAGAAACCTTGTCTGACTGATTGTAGGGCGCCATTGGCGCCCTTTTTTGTGCCTGTCGATCAGACACTCGCGATAATAAAAAAGGCCCCACAAGCACTTGCTGTGGGGCCTTTTTTTTTTAACCTTGACTATCAATTAACATTGATTAGCTTTGTTGCATCTTCTGGCGTTTTTTCAAAAAGGTTAACCAGCTTTCTACTGCGTCATCCGGCGAAATACGTTGCGCGACTTTAGCTTGTTCAAGGGCATGGTCAAACTGATTCAACTTGTAATACGCTTGTACTTTCGCTAGCGCAATATCCTTCTTAGAGGCCCCTTTTTCCGCCCTGTCTAGCGAAGTGAGTGCTTGCTGATAATCACCCTGCTGAATTTGCATCAAAGCCAGCTGCCAGTGATATTGGCTCTCTTTCTTAGCTGCTAGTTGCCAAGCTGAAATGGCCTGAGGCCATTCACGCGCTTGTTGCCAAAGGCTGGCTTGCTGAGCAAGTGTTTGCGCATCTTGCTCGCTCTCAGGCAACCCCTTCAGCCACTTGGCTGCGCGTTCAGGAACACCGACATTGGCGTAAAGCTGTGCCACTGTCCGTTGCTCACTCGGCTCTAGGGCTATCCCTTTGCGCTTGGCAAGTAAATAGGTGCTAATCGCGTTTTTCGGCTGTTCTAAGCGCACATAGTTGGCCGCCAATTGACGCCACCACTGTTTATTATCTGGCTCAAGGGTAATCAAGGCTTTTAAAGTGGGGGTCGCCCCGCGCCATTGCTCTAATTGCAATTGTGCCCCAAGCTTGAGTGACAATGCCGACACGGTGGCCGTGTTATTCATGGCGCGCTCATAGTCCGGATACGCAGCCAACACTTTCTGCCATTGCTCGCGTTGATAATGCGCTTGCATGATACGCAGCCACACATCTTCTGCCTGCTCTGCTTTCTCTTTGGGTACCGAACGGGCAAGCGGATAATAATATTGCAAGGCTGCCGCGTATTGGCCATCAATCAGCAGTAGATCGGCTAACATCCGCTTGGTTTGCCACGCTTGCGCATCTTGCAATTGCTCGCTATCTACCGCGCGCTTGATATGAACAATCGCTTTATCATTGTTGCCATATTGCCAGTAGAAAACCCCCAGCGCACGGTCAACAAAAGCTTTGTCAAAATCACGTTTCACATTCAGCTTGTTGAGTAGCGCAATGGCTTCGCCCAACTTAGACGCTTGCTCTAACGCTTGTGCCTTTTCAATCGATAAGGCAACCGAGGGTGACAACTGCGCCGCGGCGGGCAGCGCAAACATCAATGCCAAGGTAAAGATAAGTCGTTTCAACATTAGCGTAAGTTAAACTCCAATTTGATCTGCTGACCCGGCTGCGCCACGGCTTCTCCATTCACCACTTTGGGCTCGTACTTCCATTTACGCAGCGCTCGCAGTGCTTCACGTTCAAACACACGGGGCGGATTTGCTTCAACCACACTCAAATCTTGCGGTCGACCGGAAGGACTAATGGTAAAACGCACCACTACATATCCTTCTAAACCACGACGCATGGCCCGTGGTGGATAATTGGGTTCCACCCGAAACAGCGGCATAGCCTGCTGATTATTCGGCCCCTGCATGACGCTTAAATCACCCAGTGAGGGAGCTTGCACCATGACGCCTTGAATGTTGGTCTGCAAATTCAGCGTTGGCATATCCGGCTGAGCGGAAGCTGTCGACTGTGTTTGTGTCACCGGCGTCGGCGCATCTGGCATTTCCGGTGGTTTCGGCCGCTCTGGCACCGTGCGCTGACGACGCTGCACATCGGTGTCTGGCTCCTGCATAAAAATATCGATGCTCATCGAGGTCGACTTTTCTTGCGGGCGCTGGGTACTGTGACCCACCATCAGAGCCATCAGCATAAATAAGCCTAACGTGAATACCAGCGCGACCGGCATTGAAATCAGCCATCGCTTCATTATGGCGACTCCGTAGCCAAGGCAATACTCGCTATCCCCGCTCCCTTGGCGGCGTCCATCACTTTTACGACGGTACCATTGTACGCCAGTTCATCGGCTTGAATCACAAGGGACGCATCCGGCTTATCCAACAGTACATGCTCTAACGTCGCTTCGACACGCTCTACATCCACCAAACGCTTATCAATATAGATTTCGTTCGATGCGGTCACTGCGACAAAGATACCGGCATCTTTTTGGCTGGTTGCATGGCTTGCCTCGGGACGGTTCACTTCCACCCCGGATTCGCGCACAAACGAGCTAGTGACGATAAAAAAGATCAACATGATGAACACAATGTCCAACATGGAGGTTAAATCGATTTGCGCTTCTTCGCGCTGCTTATGAGGTCGAATCAATCGCATTACTGACTCCGAAGCGCCTGTTCAAGCGCAACTTCTCGGCGCTGACAGGCTTTAACTAGACGGGCATGGGCAAACATGCCGGCAAGGGCCGCCACCATACCAGCCATGGTCGGCAGCGTAGCCATCGAGATCCCCGATGCCATCAAGCGTGGCTCGCTGGTCCCCTGGCTGGCCATCACATCAAATACCGAGATCATTCCAGTGACTGTGCCCAACAGGCCTAACATCGGGCAAATGGCCACCAGCGCTTTAATTAAACTGAGGTAGCGCCCCAGTTCATGCTGTGCTTCAAATAGCCACCCTTGGCGAATAGCGCGTGCATACCACGAATGGTGATCAGTGCGTGCTTGCCAAGCCGATACCCACGCTTGCCGTTGTACCGGAAACCGTGAGTATAAGTACAACAAACGTTCGATCACCAACACCCAGCAAAACAGCACTACCAGACCCAGCCACCATAGCACTGGCCCACCTTGCGCCATAAAATGGCGCAAGATAAACCAAATATCTTGGTGATTGAATTGGGAAAGTAGCTCTACATCCATCATGCTGTTTGTCCAGTGGCCGCCGTATTCGCTGGTTGCTCGGCTTGTTCTGCAACAAGGCTAATACTTTGCTTTTCCAACATGCCGCGAATGTGATCGGCCTGCCCGCTCAAAATATTATGCGCAAGAAGCAGTGGGATCGCCGCGATCAAGCCGAGTACCGTGGTCACGAGAGCCATCGAAATACCGCCTGCCATCACTTTCGGGTCGCCATTACCAAACTGGGTAATCACTTGGAAAGTTTCGATCATCCCCGTCACTGTTCCCAACAGACCCAGCATTGGCGCCAGTGCTGCCAGTAGTTTCAACATAGAGAGGCCTTTTTCACAGCCTTGCTGCTCATCGACAACCGCTTCCAGCAAACGTAACTCCAGCGATTCAACATCACGTTGTGGCGCATCGTGATACACCTTGAGGACACGGCCAAGTGGGTTATCCTCTGGTGACTCTGGATGTTTAAGCTGACGATGCATTTTGGCATGAATAGACAAAAGGACCGCGCCACGATAGAGCGCAATTAACAGACCAACAGCCAACAACGCCGCAATCACTTTGGCCACAAAACCGCCTTGGCTAAAGCGATCCGCCAGGCTTGGCGCTTTCTCCAATTGACTGAGGAGAAAACCGCGCGACGGATCAACCAGCACAGGCTCACCCACCGAGGTGATCGCTTGCTCGAGCTTGGATGTAGTCAGGGTATTATCAGGTTGCGCACGATACGAGATCGCCACCTTTCTGTCCGACTGCCAGTTCAAATAGCCCTGCGGGCTAATCAGCCCAAGGTTACCGATGCGCACCACCGACTGCTCAGACGACACGCCTTGCGCATCCACAACCGGCAGCGTTAACGCTTGCAGTTCGCCGCTAGTTTGCATTTGGGTGAGCATCCCTTGCCACAAGGTATTTAGCTGTTTGAGCGACGGTAATGTATCGGCGGCAACGATCTCTGAAACGGTTTGATTAAAGGTCGGTTGCGTGANCTACATAGCTGGAAGCGCTGTCGGTTTGAATGGTTTTGCTCGCTTGACGCACCACGCCAAATAGCTCTCCCAAACTGCCCGATTCTAAGCGAAGTTTATCTTCCAACGACGCCAGTTGTTGCTCGTTGTCACTAAAGGTGTCACTGAGTTTTTCGGTTTCCGCCTCAATCGCATTACGGGTCGCTTTCAACTGATTCAGTTTGGCGCGCAGCTCCCGCTCCGTCATCGCGAACTCCGCTTCACGCGCTTGGTTGTGTTCACGGGCTTGCTGCTGCGCTTGTTGGGTTTGACCCACAAGATCGTCAGCATGGGTCAAAGGCGCGACAGCCATAAAACAGGCTGCAGCAATCAGGGTTTTCCAGCTCATGATTTCACCCCTTGGTTGGCACTTAAAGGCAGAGATAACAACGACGGCGCCACTTGTTTTTGTGCAACCGCGAAGGCTTTATCCACGGCTTCGCCCGCACTCGCATCCAAGGATACCCACTGCATATCTCGTGTGCTCCATACCCAATGCTGCTTGCCATCAAGACTACGCGCCACCAGCGACACGCGACCAAGATGCAGCACATCCACTTGATGCGCCCGACCATCGAGCGCAATGGTATCTTGGTAAGCATCTAGCTTAGTGCCATAGTCACACTCAATTTGATAGGCCTCGAGAATACGACGAAACTTCTCCGAATCCGCCACATCGGCGCGACCCATCATCGCTTGAAGTTTTTCTAGGCGTGCTTGTCGCTGCTCCGCTTTCAGTGGCATGTCTTTAGCAATCCACTGTTCCAACCCGTCGAGCATGCGGTACATCAAAGGCACAATGCCTTGGCGCGTCTCCTTGATCTCGATGATTTGATCGCGAAGGCTTTGTGCTTCTACCTGTTGGTTGCTCACCAAGTTTTGTAGGTGATCGCGGTAGATTTCTAAATTACTGATCTGAGTTTGAATTTGCTCAATTTCTTGACGCATAGCCAAACTGGCATCGGCGCGGCGATTAATGCGTGATTGCGACTGTGCCGCTTCTTGGGTGGTTTTACCCTCGATGGCTTGCGCCTTTTCGAGCTGATCCGCACTCACCGCTGGCGTGAACGCCAAACAGGACGCAACGCCCAGAACGAGCCGAAATGAAGACGATTTTATCATGGTGATATCTACAAACATGCTTGGTGATATGGCTTCCGCCATAAACAAAAGTGAGAATAGTTTCTATTTGCGTGTAATGTACCGAGTTTGGCGGCAAAGATCTAGCCTAGCAGCATAGGGAGCGGAGAATATTGCGGCTTATCAGTAAAGAAGAAGTGACAATAAAAACTAAAAACACATCAAGTAGATAGCGACCAACTGGGTGTTAGCCTAACTCTGCACTTGGCCGATTAAGCTCAAAGACAACAGCGCACGCCATTACTCTTTTTAATCGCGTGCGCTCATTTGCTATCAATACCCTGTTGTTTCCGAGGTGTTTTTATAGATTTTGCCGTTTTTCATGATCACAACGAAGTGCGCATCTGGCTCAGCAATCAGGTCAAGATTTTCCAGCGGATTACCCTCAACAAGCAGGATGTCAGCGATAGCATCCTCTTCTATTACCCCTAATTTCCCTGAATATGGACTCCGCTTGCCAGACAGCGCAAGCAAGGCTGCATTCCCAGACGTTGCCATCGATAACACTTCAGCCGGTGTGTACCACTTTGTCATCGTGGTTAAGATCGCGCCTTGGTTTTTTGTCATGGCAGGATTGAATAAAATATCTGTGCCCCAAGCCACCTTAAGGCCATATTGCTTGGCAAGCTTAAAGGCGTTGTCGGTGCCTTGGGCGACCTGTTGCTGTTTTACTTTCGCCTCTCCTTGCGTCGGATTCGAGTACTCGTTAGCAAGGAAGGCTTGGCCGCTCAGCCATACGCCTTTTTCCGCCATTAATTGTGCAGTCGCTTCATCCATGAGCTGTCCATGTTCAATCACTTTCACACCCGCGTTGATCGCAGTTTGAATCGCTTTGGGCGTGTAGGCATGTACCGTCACATAGGTGCCCCAGTTATCTGCCGCATCTACCGCGGCACGGAATTCTTCTTCCGAGTATTGCGCCACATCAATCGGATCATACGCAGAGGAGACGCCACCCCCTGCTGCAAGTTTGATTTGCGAGGCGCCTAACATCAGTTGCTCGCGAACGCGCTTTCTTACTTCCGCCACGCCATCCGCTATCACACCACCATTGAGCGATTCGCCGCGGCTCAGCCCGGCGTTGTTCGCAGCAGGCACCTCATAACGCATCCTAAAATCACCATGTCCGCCCGTTTGCGAAATCATTGCACCGGAGGGCCAAATGCGCGGTCCAGCGACTATACCCTCGTCAATGGCTTTTTTCAGACCAAATACCGGCCCACTAAGATCACGTACACTGGTAAAGCCTCGCATTAGCGTGCGTTCAGCTTCTTGTGCGGCCCGAAGATTGATGTAGCCGACGTCAGCGGTAAGCAATTCTGGGACCGAAACAGTCGCCAACATCGCATGCCAATGTGCATCAATCAGCCCCGGCATCAGCGTGCGTCCCTCACCTTGGATCACAGTGGAGTTCAATGACGGCACCACGTCAATCGGCTGACTCGAAATCCGTGTGATCTTGTTTCCCTCAACTAAAACATGTTTTGGGGTAGAAAGCTGCGCAGATTGACCATCGAAAATACGCACATTTTCAAACAACACACTTTGTGGATGCGGCGCCAACTGCGCCTTAACAGAGACCACCAACAACAAGCCGCCCACAACGAACGTCATCCATCGCATCAACCTCTCCATCCCACACTCCTTGTACTCAGTAACAAAAAGCGACTCAAACCTTGTCCACAGCGCCTGCTCCTCGCTCATTGAACAAACCACAGGACGATGAGGTTCTGACCGCACTGTCTATTAAATTAGCCAACCATACCAAAAAGCCCAAATTTTTAGAGAGTTATCGCAATTTTGTTGATCTTGCTGTGGCACGCTCTACGGCCCATTGAATATGCAATTGGAACAGCCATGAATAAAGTCGTCGTATCAACCGACCATTCCCATTGTAGCTATCATATTTATCAGCCCAATCAATCCGACTGCCCATTGCTCCTGTTGCATGGTACCAATAGTGATGGCTTCGCAAGTTATAGCTCCCTTCTCGGTGCATTTGATCATCGCGAAATCATCGTTCCAGATTATGCCGGGTGTGGGGACTCCAGCTTACCCAACCATGAGCTGACAGTATCCGCTCTCGCCGATCAGGTGATCGCCATCATTAACGAGAGAGGCAGTAGGAAGGTTGATCTCGTTGGTCACTCACTCGGGGCTACGGTCGCCGCTTACGTTGCCGCGCAGCATCCTGATTTTATTAACCGATTAGTATTAAGTGCACCTTGGTGTCATGGTGATGACCCGCGCCACCAACTGGTGTTTAATACTTGGCAGACACTCGAAGAAATCGCGCCGCAACAAGCAACTGCGTTCGGGCTAAGCCATGTATTGAGTCCAACATTTCTGTCCAACATGGATCCAGAGCTGATAGCGCGTATATGCGCCACAAAGGGGTTGCCTGATACGCATCGAAGAATCGCTCTCGGTAAAGACCTAGATATCCGCCAGTATTTATCGAAAATTCAGGCCCCGACGCTCGTCTTAGCCATGGCGTTTGACACCCTTGTACCGTCTTACCGAGCCCAAGAAGTACAAGCCGCAATACCTCACAGTGAGTACGATGAAATACCGAGCGGTCACGCCGTTCAACTCGAAAATCCTTATCCGTGGGCAAATCGCATTAAGAGGTTTTTAACGACGAGTCATCTGGATGATAAGTCATTAATTTATCGTTTTGATAATAGCCGAGAGAAAAACAGATAACTGACATAAGTTACGTAACTTACGTCAGTTATGCTTTTTATGACGAGCCAGACTCATCCCCACTCTTCTCTGCAGTGTCAGCATCCGTCTCTGACAGGCAGTCTTTTTGCCGGACCAGATCGAGCGCGTAGGTATACGCCTGCTTCACTTCCTCTTTAAAGCTTTTCGCGCCAATTTGCGCCAGAAGTTGCGGGTAGTCTTTATTGTCTGGCTCTTGCAACCATTTCATCATCACTTGGTTTTTCAGCATGATGTTGCTAAGCCGGTCATCTCGCAGTGAGTCGGAGGCACCTTGCAGCATTTGCAGGCCTTGCAGCTCAACGGCGTTGCGCACAATTTCATCAGAAATGTTGGTTTTACTCATCGCCATCGTCCTCGCTATTAGCCTCGTCCTCTGGCTCAAAGCCGGTTTTCGATAAATCTGAGAACGACTCAGCTAGGTTATCATTCACTTCGCGGCAGCTTTTTATAATCGCATCGCGAAGCTCTTCGCCCATGGCCGCATCGGTACCATTGGACTCAATCAGTTTGTCGAGGTATTGGTCAAAGTCATCCGGTAGACCAAAATCGAGTGTCGGTGTTGGCATGATTCCTCCTAGCGCATGAGTTTAGAGAGCAGCACCATTAGCAGCCCTTGAATAATAGCGATAAAAAGCTGTACATGGGCGACCACGATGATCAGCAAGAACATGAGATTAAATGGATTACTCAACCATTTTTGAAACGCCTTGCCCGCGACAGTCGTGGTTTGTAGTGCCGTATCCCGTAAGTGGTCAACGGTATTTTGAACCAAGATGGAAGACGACAGACGCTTACCATCGCTCGCCACGTCTTCCTCCTCGTTCATAGTGACTTACGAATCAGCGATTTTATTGAGCTGCTTAGTCATCAGCAGCATGCGTTGGTTGCGGGCGTTCACTTGGTCTTGCAAGGTGGTTTCAACCGAGTTGTTGATAGAGCGCTGCAAATACGCACTCGACATCACATCGACCAAGCGACCTTTATGTTCGGTTTGCTCACGCAGGCTGATCACATCGGGTTTGTCGGCCACGGCGGTCTCCTTTTCAGTGGTGGATAAGGCATCGAGGCAGCACATCGGCTGCCTCGACACGTACACAGATCAGCGTGGCTTAATTGCCGCCGTCCATGATGTAGTTCACCGCTTTCGCGCCTGCCGCAGCCATTTGTGTCATGGCGTTGGAGGTCGCTTGCATTTGCGTGGCACCAGTGTGGGTAAACTCACGCACTTGCAGTTTTGAAAGCGCTGACAAGTCACGCAAACCATCCAGGTTCAGGCTTTGCGCCGAGGTGCTTGTGGTTTGATCCGCAACTTTCGGATCAACGCGGTCACGATAAGGTGATGGGGTAATACCATTTTCTTCAGGCATAGTACTTTCCTTTTTCAGTTAATATCTGCCACATGGCAGAGGGTTACTTTATGAAGCGACACACCCAAACAACATAAGGCAGTGCTTCCTTTGAGCGGGTTATTTCTTTCCCGCCATCACGTAGTTCACCGCTTTCGCGCCAGCCGCAGCCATTTGTGTCATGGCATTGGCAGTCGCCTGCATTTGCGTGGCCCCAGTGTGGGTAAACTCACGCACTTGCAGTTTTGAAAGCGCCGACAAGTCGCGCAGACCATCCAAATTCACACTTTGTGCAGACGAACTGGTGGTCTGATCGCCGACCTTAGGATCAACACGGTCACGATAAGGCACTGGCTCAATACCGGTTGCCGATCCTTGCGTGTTTTGTGCACCGCTTTCTGGCGCTTGATCTCCTGGTTCAGGCATAGATAGTCTCCTTTTCTTAGTTACCCTTGATTGGGTCTGCTTACTCTAACTGCGCCCATATCACGCTGTAATAGTGAAAACTTTCACGCTTCGGACAAAAAAGCGCTCCCCGCTACGCTCACGGCTTATTCATTACGCCGGAGAGACCATGCACTATCTAACCTTTACTCGAACTTCACTGCTGATAGCACTAACCTGTTTTGTGCTGCTGGCCTGTAAACCAAACGACCCACCCAGCGATCTCGCGCTGATTCAAACCCGTGGTGAATTAGTGGTCGCCACGCGCTTGGATGGCGTGGGCTGCTATTACGTGCAAGATAAGGTGGTGGGGCGAGAATGTGCGCTGCTAAGCGGCTTTGCCGAGCATCTGGGCGTGACACTGACAATAGACAAACAGCCAACGGTCGCGGCAATTATCGACCGTGTGAATCAGGGTCACGCCGATATTGGTGCTGCCGATCTCACCCAAACTACTCAGCGCGAGCGTCAAGTACACTTCTCGGTCCCCTTGTTTGAAACCCGTGAAGTATTAGTGCAGCGCAGCGACAAGCCCATCGGCCGTATTGCTGACTTGGTAGGCCACACGGTGTCGCTGCGTAAAAGCAGTGCGTATGTCGGCGAGCTAATACGTGCCGCCAAACGAGCAGGGGTGAACATTGGCCCAACCGCCGATGCCAACACCATTGGGCTGCACTATGTCGATGAGCACACCGCTACCTTGGCACTGGTTGCCGATGTGGCTGAAAAAGAGATCGACTTTACCGTGGCCGATGAACACATTGCCCGCAACGCCAACGTACGTGACAGCAATGTAGATGTCAGTTTAGTCTTTGGGGCACCACGGAACGTTGGCTTTGTGGTGAGTAAATACGGCGACGGCTCATTGCTCGATGCCTTAAATCGCTGGCTACAAAGTGATGCGGCACAGCGCATTCACGACACCTATCACCAACAGCAAACTGCGCCCGATACCACCCAAACTCGCACATTTTTATCCTCATCCAGCACCCTTAGCCCCTGGGACCCGATGTTTCAGCGCTATGATAATGCCCCGTTTGATTGGCAGTGGTTAGCAGCACAAAGCTATGTGGAATCGCGGTTTCGCGCCGATGCCGTCTCACCAGCAGGCGCCATGGGGCTGATGCAACTGATGCCGCCGACCGCTAAAGAAATGGGCGTTACCCAACCGTTTGATCCAGCAATGAACATTCGTGGCGGCGCCCGCTACAACCACCGTATGTATAAACGCTGGCACCACCTTCCCGAGCAAGACGCACTCGCGTTCTCGCTGGCCTCTTACAACGCAGGACTAGGTCATGTCTTAGACGCACGCGCCTTGGCCCGTGCTGACGGCGCCGATCCGGATAACTGGTTTAGCTCACCGACTCAACGCGGCGTGGAAGATTACATCACTGAGCTCGAGCATCAAGCCGTCTACCAACGTCCAGACATTCGCTACGGCTACTGCCGAGGTAGCGAGCCTAAGCACTATGTGCAGCGCATCTTTCGCCAGCGCAAGCATTACGCCGACTTAACCGGCGACGGGGAGTTATTTCCCGATGCCTCTACACCCGCCCACTCGGCACCCTAAATACTCTTTTTTGTAGAAGGACATTTCAATGAAACAATCACTTAGCTTTTACTTTGGTCTTAGCGGCACCGTCAGCCAGCGCCAGTTTTGGCTCTGCTTTGTGCTGCCATGGTTTGTTATTCAGTCTTTGATGGGGATTGCCGTCCAACATGACAGCATTCAATTGATGGATGGCATTTGGACACCACCCGAAGTGGTGTTTTCAGTACTGGGCTTTTTTATCCAACTGTTTGTCACCTGGGCCACCGTTGCACTGAGCATCAAGCGGCTGCGTGAACTCGGTTATCCAGCGCGCACCCTGCTCGCCATGATCCCGGGCTTAGGCACCCTTTGGGTGTGGTTCGAACTGCTCTTCTCTGCCCCTGATAACGGCCATCCACTCTAAGTATGCTGCGCCTGCTGCACTATGCAGTAGGCGCAGTCATCCACCATACGTTATCGGCCAATTCCGTATTTAACGCCACCGACACCCCCTGTTCGCTATACCCAACTCGGCTGAACAACACCGCAAAGTCAAAATGGGGGGAGTTATCGACATAGTGATGCACCTGCACATGACTGAGCCGCGCACACAATTCAGCAATGCCCGCCCGCACCTTTGCCGTCGGCTGATTAAGCCAAGCGGCTAACTCATCAATTTGAAAATGATATTTGTGCTGCACCGGCGGACATTCCATCGCCTGCGCACCAAACACGATCTGATGCTGAAAACGGATCCGCGCCATGATGTGCTGCGCCAGGGTATGAACCTCTTCATCCTGAAGGGGAGAGATGATCGCCACAGTAAACGCTCCTTTGATTAAGAGCCTTCATCCTGCTGGATTTGGTGCGCAAAGCCACAGAGCAAAAGTTCTCTATGCCGTTTTAAAACCCGACCTGCGTAAGCTCAATGCATACCTTACTTGACATGGAAATCAGTATGCAGTATGTCTCAAAAACAACACTAAATCATGATAATATCAATATTTCGCTTCTGTCTGAAAAAACCCGAGAACTGATCGACTTGATAGGTTTTCCAGACACTTACTTGTTGGTCTCGACATTGGGCGGACAGGACGTCTACATTCCCAAATACCCCGACCGCAGCAAGCTAATAAAAATACTGCCCCGAGAAAGCGTTGAAATACTCAGCCAGATATACGGCGGCACCTATCTCGCCCTTCCCACCTCACGCCAAATCGATATCCAAGAACGCAACAAAGCCATCGTCAAAGCCCTGTTAAACGGCGACTCACGCGCCAAAGTCGCCCGCCAGTTTGGGTTAAGCGTTCGGCAAGTGGCGAATGTGAGAAAGGAATTCCCCACCGATGAAGCACCGCCCTATTAAAAGTCACCGTTTATTGATGGATGATTGAAAAAAGGAGGACTTAGAACCTATCCCCAAAGGGGTTTATTCCAAATAATGAGGTCAAAATAAAAATGCAACACGGCCTCATAGTTTTCTATTTTTTTCTCCCAACGAACAGCAATCTACGGTAACGGTTTAACCAGCTATGGGTTCGCTCCACAACCCAGCGATGAGCCTTAATAAAATCATTAGATTACTTTAAGCTCGCAGCCTCTTCTGCTCGTGATTGAACATGAGGGATCTCCCGCCCTGAATCTAAGGCGTTTTGCGAAATAGCTCAAAAACCCGCATCACGCCGTTCTTGAAAGCGCCGATATGCGGAGATAGAGGTGTAAATTCCTGTCGCATTAAGCGTATTCCATTGACAACCTGTTCTTAGAACAAAAAGGATGCCGTTCATGGCATCACGATTATCAACTCTCTTTCGATGTGTTCCGAGAGGATAGTTTGTCTTGTGGATAGGCAGTAGAGGCTCAATTTTTTCCCAAAGAGCATCGGAGATTAGGTATTGCGTTGAACTCATTTACAGTGTTTTGAATAGGTGTCGGTTTAACTAAGACAATACCTATTGAGATAGGTTATAAGCCAAGTTTATGGCGTGACCTATCTTACACTGCCGACATCGCTGCAGATTGATATTCAGGGGAGAAATAAATCATTGCTCAATGAAGAGTCAAGATACAGAATCGCGATAAGATTTGGGATTGGAATAAGAAAAACATCCAACACACATAATCTATCCGAGATTCCTAATCTATTTTTATAGTTTATTTCATCGAAGATGACGACACGTTCGTGACAATTGCGAAATCATGCTGACTTTGAGGCACTAGCAGAGAGGAATGTGATTTTTGATGACGAGTCACGTTTAACCTCCTGATAGTAGATGAGACATATTTTAACCGATTATTGATATCAGAAACAAACTTTTATAGCCAAAACTGATTGACCTAGCCACTCGATACGTAATGGGCGTCACGTAATTTATTAGATAATTAGGGCCGGAATGACGGATCTATATATCAC
>NZ_MUFN01000024.1:0-45699 GCF_001996205.1 Salinivibrio sp. IB574
GTCTAAAACGTCATCAGCTCAAGATCAGTTAATCTGATTTATGTCTAAAACGTCATCAGCTCAAGATCAGTTAATCTGATTTATAATTAAACAAAAACAAAAATAACCTATATAAATCAGAATATTAGAAACATAAAACCCAGAAAAGATCCTTGTGGCGATCTTTCGATCATCCTTTGCACACAGATCGCTCAAAGATCCATCAGTTAGTAAATTATCCACATCGTTAGCGCAAAAATCCAACAATATCGTTAGTTACTCACCTAACACAGGTAAAAAGGGTACTGTATATATGATCATGATCGCGATTTTTATACGCAACACTTATCTTTCTGTGGATAACTAAAGCGCTGCAAGATTGATCTTCACCATAAGGATCCTTGCGCCTCGCTCGACGCTTAACGATAATGCCGGTCATCTTATGCCAAACATTACCCGTTGCCGAAAAGCTATCTATATGCAGCCACCACAGTCCGAATCAGAACTCATGCAGCGTGCCGCTGATTTAGCCGGTTTTACGCTAGGGGAAATCAGCCACGAGCATGGGATCGCCTGTCCGGCCGATCTGAGCCGAGAAAAAGGCTGGGTAGGCATGTTGTTAGAAACCTGCTTGGGCGCGACGGCAGGAAGTAAGCCCGAGCAAGACTTTGCTCATTTGGGGATTGAGCTGAAAACGATCCCCGTTAACGCGCATGGCAAGCCACTCGAAACCACCTTTGTGTGTGTTGCGCCTTTGACGGGGATCAGTGGTGTACAGTGGGAACACAGCCATGTTCGGCACAAACTCTCTCGTGTTCTTTGGGTTCCCGTTGAGGGAGAACGCACTATCCCACTCGCAGAGCGACGCATTGGCACTCCCCTGCTCTGGTCACCCAGTCGAGAAGAAGACGCGCAGCTGCGTGCCGATTGGGAAGAGCTGATGGATTTGATTGCCTTAGGACGGGTGAATGATATTACCGCGCGTCACGGCCAGTATTTACAGCTGCGCCCCAAAGCCGCCAACAGCCATGCACTCACCGATGCGTTTGGGGCAAAGGGCGAACCGATCAAAACCCTACCGCGTGGCTTTTATCTGCGCACCCAGTTCACCCATCATATTCTAAGCCGATTTTTCGTCAGCTGACCGAACGGCCTAAAAGCGTATCGGCATGTCCTCTTTGCAGGGCGGTTGATCACCGGTGGCGAACTCGTCGTAAGGGTCGAACAAGCGCAATACACCCTGTTCAATTCCCAGCGCCTTTAAGCGGTCTCCCACTTGACCCACATTATCAAACTGCATCACTTCACCGGTGGCATCGTCACGCAAAGGTTCGAGGTGGTGTTTCACCTCCACTTCAACGGAATATTTCGCACCACCGGCGTGCGCCATCACATAACATTGGGGGCAAGAGCGCGGGTCGGCGCGCATCCATGCCTTAAGTTGTCCATAGTTCATGATGCTCTCCTCGTTGTGATCTTTATCAGTAAAGAACAGGATCGGAGAAACTGTCAAGCAAGGCGCCACAACGCTTTTGCTGAGCAATAAAATTCTCTACTATGGAATACCATAGGTCGATTGCAGACAAGGAGACAGGATGCAATACCACCGCCTGCCCCATTCCACCTTAGATGTCAGTAAAGTGTGCTTGGGCACCATGACCTTCGGTGAGCAAAACACCGAAGCCGATGCCCATGCGCAATTGGATTTTGCCCTTGAGCGCGGCGTTAATTTTATCGATACCGCCGAAATGTATCCGGTTCCGCCCAGCCAAGCCACCCAAGGCCGAACCGAGGCGTATATTGGAAGTTGGTTAGAAAAGTCAGGGAAGCGTGATCGTGTGATCTTGGCGACCAAAGTCGCTGGTCCACGCAATGTGCCTTACATTCGTGAGGATATGTCCCTCAATCGTCGCCACATTCATCAAGCCGTTGAAGACAGCTTATCGCGCTTAAAAACTGACTACATCGATTTGTATCAGGTGCACTGGCCACAGCGTCACAATAACTGTTTTGGCAAATTGAACTATCCGTATCAAGACGAGCACTCCGGCGTCACCTTGCTAGATACCCTGGATGCGTTAAATGATCTGGTGAAAGCTGGTAAAATCCGCTACGTCGGGGTATCAAATGAGACGCCTTGGGGCGTGATGAGCTATTTGCATTTAGCCGAAAAACATAGCCTGACGCGGATTGTATCGATCCAAAATCCCTATAATTTACTTAACCGTAGCTTTGAAGTTGGCCTGTCTGAAATCAGTCATCACGAAGGCGTCGAGCTACTTGCCTACTCCCCCCTTGCCTTCGGTGCCCTCAGTGGTAAGTATTTGGGCGGCGCGCGTCCCTCTGGTGCGCGTTGTACCTTACATCAGCGTTTTTCTCGCTATTTTACTGAAGCAGGACAAAAAGCGACGCAGGAATACGTTGAGTTAGCCCGAGCGCACGGCTTGGATCCGGCGCAAATGGCGCTCGCCTTTGTCAACTCTCGCCCTTTCGTTGCCTCCAATATTATTGGCGCAACCACCCTAAAACAGCTAGAAAGCAATATCGATAGTCTCGATATTACCCTCAGTGACGACGTCCTCGCGGGGATTGACGATATCGCTACTCGCTATCCAAACCCATGCCCTTAAACAAGAAACGGCAGCCTTATAGGCTGCCGCGGAGAGGGTGATTAGATAGGGCGGCGTTTGCTCTCAAACGCCGCTTTCTGGGACCCATTACAGCCACCGCCATCGTCGTCGCCATGTCACAAGATAGCGTTTTGCCGCGAAATGTGTACTCACAGGCAACCCATCTTGAAAGTCGGCGGTGATACCAATATCACGCTGCAAATGACGGTTCAATGCAACATTGGCAATTCGATAGCGGTTCGCGTTGGTACGACGTCGACGAAGTGCATCGATACGAACAACAGCTTGCGCTAATGGGTATAAAGATAGTTGAGTCATGTTGGCTCTCCTTGTTGGTTAAAGGAGGCCACAGGCACAATACGTAGAGGTACTGCAATCTGGCCGCATTATGCCCGCGGCCAGTTACAATTGGTCGCAGAGTCAGATGTATAAGCGGGTATCTCGTGCGCAATGATTGGCACGACCCATCGCTGAGGCAAAGATGACACCCTGTTTTTGGCTCGGTATGTATGTCATGTTGCCTCCTAAATACACATGAATCTGCGTGACTTGAGGGTTTATTGTTCAATATCACATCATTATATTCAATAACTTATTCGAATATTGTGCAAATTTAACGCAATACTCTGCTATCGTTTTTAGCAACCTTGTATTTGCACTGCTCTGGTTAACAAGGCTGTGACATAAATAGATAATTATTCTGTTCCTATCTCAGCATCAGCTGTCGCTTTCATCCCCTTCGAGCCTTAAACTCATTGAACGGGCGATAACTAAACCTTTGAGGCAATAAGCTGTTGGCGCAACGCTTGTAGGGCTATCCCCATAGCCTGCTGAGGCAACCAAACCAAATCGACAAAAAGTTCCCAGCTATCTTGAGCAAGATCGGAAGGCAAAATCACTAATTCACCTTGTTGAACCGCCGTTTCCACCAATGAGAAGGGCAGCTCTGCCCAACCAATCCCCGCCTCAACCAAACGCAATGCCACACTCAAATTTTCTGTTCGCCATGCATTGTCTGCATATTGCCAACGCGGCGCCGCGTGCCTATCTCGTCCGGCCACTACAATTTGGCGATGCTTCACAATTTCCGGCCAATCAAAGTGCGTTAACCGCGCGAGTGGATGCTGAGCACTGCAAACCGCACACATTTGCATCATCTCAAGGTTATGAAATTCAAAGGCTGTCGGCAGCTGTTGCTCCTGAACCAGAAGCCCTAATTGCGCGCGCCCTTGCTCAAGTAAGCTAATCACATCCACATAAGCGGCGGTGAGAATTTCAATTTCGACCTGTGGAAATTGCTGTTCAAACGCCGCCAGACGCGCAGCAATACTGGGCGAGATCGCGGCAGACTCTGCAGCAATAGTGAGACAGGTTTCAACTCCGGTTGCAAACGCATCGGCGCTGGCTTGAAGACGCTGCATTTCAATTAAAATTCGCTTCGCTTTGCCCAGCAGTGCCTCACCTTGCTCTGTCAGCACCGGGTAGCGCCCTTGACGATCGAATAACGTTACCGCCCAATCAATCTCTAGATTCGCGACCGCGGTGCTGACCACAGATTGTGCTTTACCCAGCTTTCTCGCCGCCGCAGAAAAGGAGCCAGTCTGTGCTGTCGTCACAAACGCGGCTAATTGATCCAATGAAAACGCCATCAAGCTCTCCCGAGAATTATCATCTATCTATTTATACGATAGTTACTAACTTATATACATCTATTTTACCTATACAATAGCCCAGAAGCTCGATAGTAGGCGAAACGGAGTCTTCTCCCTAGCGTCGCCACTATCGGTCGCGAATAACGTAAATTGATTGTGTTGTGTGAGGTTGTAATGCGAACAAAAGCCGACCGCTGGCGTCATGCCATTGGCTTTGAATTAATAGGCCTAATTCTAGTGGTAGTCGGGCTCAATTTTATATTGGGGGCTGATATCGGCCACTTGGGGGTGATGGGCGTGCTGTTTTCCGTGATCGCGACGGGTTGGAACTATGTGTATAACATCCTGTTTGATAGAGCCATGCTCGCGATGCGAGGCAGTGTCCTCAAAACCCTGCCAATCCGAATCCTGCACGCCGTGCTTTTTGAAGCTGGGCTTTTGGTGGTCACCATTCCGTTTATTATGTGGTGGCTCTCGATGACCCTTTGGCAAGCCGTGGTGATGGATTTAGGTATGGTTGTGTTCTACTTGTTTTACGCCTTTGTCTATAACTGGGTCTATGATCAAGTCTTTCCGATCCCTTCCCATTCTCCCCAAGCGTAATGGTCAGGCTGCACGGAAGCAGCCCAGCTCAATCTTTCTATTGACGAAACGTGCGAGGGGTCGGGATCAAGTTATGTTTGTTGAGCAAGCGATACATGGTGGCTCGCGACACGCCCAACTCTCTCGCCGCTGCCGACACCTGCCCTTTGTTCGACTCAAGTACCGCAATCAATGCATCGCGCTCTGACTCTTCGCGTATTTTGCGCAGACTTTGTTTGTAGTCCCCTTGGCGAGGTAAATCGAGATGTTCCGCTTCGATGACCAAGTGATCGGCAAGAAGCACGGCCCGTTTGACTTGATTGATTAACTCCCGCACGTTCCCCGGCCATGAATAGGCGCTTAATACACTCTTGGCTTCATCTGAAAACGTTCGCGCTTGGGTATTATATTGACGGGCAAATTTGAGCAGAAAATAGTCGGCTAAGTCAGTGACATCGGCTTGCCTATCTTTCAACGACGGCATGTTAATACGTAACACATTCAGCCGGTAATACAGATCTTCTCGGAACAATCCTTCAGCGACCCGTTTCTCTAAATCCATATGGGTTGAGGCAATGACGCGCACATCCAAATCACGATTGTATTTGTCGTGACTGATGTCCAGCATCCCCTCTTGCAGTAAATGCAACAAATGGCTTTGTAAGTGCAGCGGTAAGTCACCGATTTCATCAAAAAATAAGGTGCCTTTGTGGCATTGGCGTATTTTTCCCGGCGTCTCGTCATCACCCAATAACTCTTGCTGCATTTGCTCGTCGGCCAATGCCGAGCATTTAATCGACTCAAACGGGCCTTTGGCGCGGGTAGAGGCGTTATGAATCGCCAGTGCGACCAACTCTTTACCTGTCCCACTCTCACCGGCCACCAGCACAGACACATCGGTCGGCGCAACACGTCGCACCTGATCTCGCAGCTTTTTCATCGCAGGGCTTTTGCCTTCCAAGCCCATATCACTGTGATCGCCCAAGTGGGGCCACACCTGACGCTCCAAACGCAGCATCCCCAATTGGTGACCAATGGTGCTCATCAACTGTGAGTTCGGCACTGGCGAGGTGAAGTAATCAATGCAAAAGCTGACAATAAACTGGCAGATTGCTTCATTCCCCAATTGCTCTTCACGCACCAAGGCCAACCAACGCACTTGCTTGTTACGGTTAACCATAGACGCGACGCCATTGAGGCTAAAATCATCGTGGCTTAAGTCAACAATACCAATACAGGGGCCAATGTCTTGCAACAAAGATTGCGCTGCGCGCAAGTCATAACAACGATGACACCGCCAGCCTGCTTGTTCCAGGGTTGCTATCCAAGGCTCATACGGGCCCCCGACGACCACCAATGAGCTCAAGTTTGTTTCACTCCCTGTGTGTAATCCCATAACCTCTGCCTTACATCCAGTCTGTGATACTGCGGAAGAACCAAAGCCCCATTATAAGGAGGCTCAGTCCTGATTCTGTCTCAATAAAGAGACATTGAGTAGGTCAGAATACGTATAATTTTAGTCACTCGTCGCAAAAAGCAGCATAAAATAAGGCTTTTAGCGCGGGCATGATTCCGCTGATAGAAAAAAAGCGGCTCGAAAGCCGCTTTTTCATAAAACCTAGCGATTTAGCCGTTTTGTTGTGGGCGCATCGCTGGGAATAGAATAACGTCACGGATGGTATGCGTGTTGGTAAATAGCATCACTAGGCGATCAATACCAATCCCCTGTCCTGCCGTTGGCGGCAAACCATGCTCAAGCGCATTGATGTAGTCTGCATCATAGTACATAGCTTCATCGTCGCCCGCGTCTTTCGCTTCCACTTGGGCTTTAAAGCGTGCGTCTTGATCTTCTGCGTCATTCAGCTCCGAGAAACCGTTCGCCACTTCACGACCACCGACAAAGAACTCAAAGCGATCGGTTACAAACGGGTTATCATCGTTGCGACGTGCCAGTGGTGAAATATCCGCAGGATACTCTGTGATAAAAGTTGGCTGAATCAACTGAGGCTCAGCGGTTTCACCAAAGATTTCTTCCATCAGCTGACCGGCCGTCCAGAATGACTCCACACTGATTTTCAGTGATTTAGCAATCGCCGCGAGGTGATCACGGTCTTGCGCATTCTCGTAGGTCAGTGCTTGGATCTCAGCATGATCAGGGTTGTACTGCTTGATCGCATCCAGCATGGTCATACGTGGGTATGGACCGGCAAAGTTAATTTCATGCTCGCCATATGGCATCACAGACTGCCCCAGAACCTCGAGAGCAACACGCGATAGCATGTCTTCGGTCAAGTCCATCAAATCATTGTAATCCGCGTACGCCATATAGAATTCCATCATAGTGAATTCTGGGTTATGACGAGGCGACAAGCCTTCGTTACGGAAGTTGCGGTTAATCTCGAACACACGCTCAAAACCACCCACGACCAAACGCTTGAGATAAAGCTCTGGCGCCACACGCAAGTACATATCAATGTCTAGCGCATTGTGGTGAGTGATAAATGGACGTGCAGTCGCGCCCCCAGGGATGACATGCATCATCGGGGTTTCTACTTCCATAAAGTGTTTTTCTACCATGTAGTTACGGATAGCAGTCACTACACTCGAACGGATTTGAAACGCCTGACGCGATTCTTCGTTGACGATCAAATCTACATAGCGCTGACGATAGCGCAGCTCTTGATCAGCCAAGCCATGGAATTTTTCAGGCAGTGGACGCAAGGCCTTGGTCAGCAACTGGTAGCGTTCCATATTGACATACAGATCGCCTTTGCCGGATTTGTGCAGCGCACCGTGTACACCAATGATGTCACCGATATCCAATCCGTGGTATTCGGCCTTCAGTGCCTTTTGAACGTCTTTAGAGGCATAGGCTTGAATACGGCCCGAGACGTCTTGTACCACCAAGAAAGGACCACGTTTCGCCATGATACGGCCTGCGATGGTCACTTTATGATCGAGCGCTTCTAGCTCAGCTTTTTCTTTTTCGCCAAATTCAGCTTGTAGGTCCGCAGCAAGGTGCTCGCGACG
Source organism: Salinivibrio sp. IB574 (assembly GCF_001996205.1). Taxonomy (NCBI): domain Bacteria; kingdom Pseudomonadati; phylum Pseudomonadota; class Gammaproteobacteria; order Vibrionales; family Vibrionaceae; genus Salinivibrio; species Salinivibrio sp. IB574. Next base: position 7,874 of record NZ_MUFN01000024.1, read on the forward strand.
GAAATCATTCGGATGACCGTTCGCCTTGCAGTTTTCACGGATGTGATTCAGTTTGGCGCGACGCTCGGCTATCAGCTTATTTTCGTCTTGTAACTGGTCAGTCATAGAAAACCCTTTACTCAAAGTCGTGATTACAGGCCAGATTTGAGGCTGGCTTCAATAAATTTATCTAAATCGCCGTCAAGTACGGCCTGTGTATTGCGGTTTTCAACCCCGGTGCGCAAGTCCTTGATGCGTGAGTCATCCAGCACGTAGGAACGGATCTGGCTTCCCCAGCCGATATCTGACTTCGCGTCTTCGTTGGCTTGTTTTTCCGCGTTTTGCTTTTGCAACTCAAGCTCAAACAGTTTGGCGCGAAGCTGCTTCATCGCTTGGTCTTTGTTTTTATGCTGCGAACGGTCGTTCTGGCACTGCACCACCGTATTGGTCGGCACGTGGGTAATACGAACCGCAGACTCTGTGGTGTTAACGTGCTGACCACCCGCGCCAGACGCGCGATACACATCAATGCGCAGATCGGCAGGATTGATGTCGATAGCAATATCATCATCAATTTCAGGGTAAACAAACGCAGACGCAAACGAGGTATGGCGGCGACCACCCGAATCAAACGGTGACTTACGAACCAAACGATGCACCCCGGTTTCGGTACGTAACCAACCGTAGGCGTATTCACCTGTAATGCGCACGGTGGCAGACTTTAAGCCGGCGACTTCACCTTCAGACACTTCAATGACTTCCGCTTTAAAGCCTTTCGCATCGGCCCAACGCAAGTACATGCGTAACATCATGTTGGTCCAATCTTGCGCTTCTGTACCGCCGGAACCGGCTTGCAGATCGATATAGCAATCTGACGCATCGTGTTCACCGGCGAACATACGGCGAAATTCCAGCTTCTCAAGTTTGGCTTCTAAGTCGGCAAGCTCTGGCTCGACTTCATCAAAGGTTTCTTGATCGTCTTCTTCAACGGCGAGCATCAAAAGCTCGTTAACATCCTCACCACCTTGGGTGAGTTGGTCAATGGTTTCAACCACAGCTTCCAGCGAGGCACGCTCTTTGCCCAGAGCTTGTGCGCGCTCAGGTTCGTTCCAGACGTCTGGCTGTTCTAATTCGGCATTAACTTCTTCTAGACGCTCTTTCTTGGCATCGTAGTCAAAGATACCCCCGAAGAACATCGGTGCGTTCAGCGATGTCCGCGAGGCGGTTTTTGATTGGATTGATCTCAAACATGGTCAAGCATCTTCATTTGCGGAAATTTAACCGCCGAATTTTAGCGAATTGTGGGGTCAATAAACAGGGCATGACGGAAAAAGCCGCACAATTAAGCACTCTCCAGATGAGAAACAATCAATTGCGCACTGCGATTACCACGAAACTCGTTAATATCCAGTCGGTAGACTAACCGCATCTGCTTCACACTCGGGTCCGGCCAACGGCGCACATCGATATTAAACGCAATTGCATCAATCATGGCACCACCGTCTGGATGCTCCACCATTAATTTCAGATGCTTACTGCCAACCAGCTTTTGCTGTAACACCTTAAACGTGCCATCAAATTGCGGCTCCGGAAATCCTTGTCCCCAAGGTCCCCCCGCTTGGATAAGCTCCGCGGTTTCGATGCTCAAGTCACGACTCGACAGTTCCCCATCACTGAGTAGTACGCCTTTGAGATCATCCTCGCTAACTGCCTCACGTACTTGCGTATCAAACAAACGGGCAAAACGCTCAAATTCACTCTCATCGATAGTCAGCCCTGCCGCCATGGCATGCCCGCCAAACTTTTTGATCAAGCCGGGATGCTGAGTATCGATCCGATCCAGCGTATCGCGCATGTGCAATCCTGGAATCGAACGCGCCGAGCCTTTAATGGTGCCATCGCCTCCATCGGCAAAAGCGATCACGGGACGATGAAACTGCTCTTTCAGACGCGAGGCTAAAATACCAATCACGCCTTGATGCCAATCTCGTTGAAAGAGTGCGAGGCCAACAGGTAAGTCTTGCTCGCTTTTTTCAGCAATCAAGCGCTCACACCATGCTACCGCTTCTTGCTTCATCCCGGCTTCAATTTCTTTGCGGGTTTGATTAAGTGCGTCCAACTCAGAGGCCATGCGTCGCGCGGCGTGGATATTGTTGCTCAGTAATAGCTCCACCCCAAACGACATATCATCCAGTCGCCCCGCTGCGTTGATCCTTGGGCCTAAAGCAAATCCAAAGTCGCTGGCCACCAAGGTCGCCATGTTTCGGTTAGCGACTTCGATCAGTGCCTGAATACCGGGGCAACATCGGCCTGCCCGAATGCGCTGTAAGCCTTGGTGCACCAAGATACGGTTGTTGGCATCCAATGCCACTACGTCGGCCACCGTCCCCAATGCAACCAAATCAAGCAGTTCCGCCAAGTTCGGTATCGCAATGCCTTGTTGCTCAAACCAACCTTGTTCACGCAAATGGGCCCGCAATGCCAGCATTAAATAAAATGCCACACCAACACCGGCCAGGGCTTTGGACGGGAAGCCACAGTCATTTAGATTAGGGTTTACCATCGCATCTGCGTCCGGAAGCTGCTCTCCGGGTAGGTGGTGATCGGTCACCACCACTTGCATGCCTAACGCTTTGGCATGCGCGACTCCGGCCAACGATGACACACCATTATCAACGGTCATGATGAGATCAGCATCACGCTCAGCCGCTTGATCGACGACCTCAGGACTCAGTCCATAACCATCGTCAAAACGGTTGGGCACTAAATAATCGACCCGCGTTGCACCCATCATGCGAAGCGCCTTTACCGAGAGCGCCGACGAGGTCGCGCCATCAGCGTCAAAGTCTCCCACAATCAGAATCGACTTGTGGGTTGCGATCGCCTCCGATAGTAGTGCGACAGCGCCTTCGATACCGGTTAACGCTTGGTATTGATGCAAGCCTGCCACACTGCGGTTTAACTCACTGTCTTCGCGCAGTCCTCGGTTGGCATACAAGCGTTGTAGTAAAGGGGGAATATCATCACTAAAGGCCGGCGTAACCGTCGGCATTCGTCGTTTTATCTCTATCATGGAAAATCACCAATCAGGGTTAGCCGCGTGGATGATGAGTTTGATGCAGCTGTTTCAAGCGCTCAGTCGCAACATGGGTATATATTTGGGTCGTCGAGAGGTCGCTATGGCCAAGTAACATTTGTACCACACGCAAATCAGCACCGTGATTGAGCAGATGGGTGGCAAAGGCGTGGCGCAACACATGCGGGGAGAGCGCGTCGCTATCAATCCCTGCCAGCTGAGCGTAATACTTAATCCGGTGCCAAAACGTTTGGCGTGTCATCTGTCGCGCCCGTTTACTGGGGAAAAAGACATCGGTACTGGTTTCGCCAAGCAGCACAGGCCGGCTGTGCGCCAAATAGTGCTCCAACCAGTCTACCGCAGTTTCTCCCATCGGCACCAAGCGCTCCTTGTCGCCTTTACCGACCACACGGACCACCCCTTGCCGTAAACTCACATTTTCGGTGGTCAAGCCCACCAGCTCAGTGACACGCAACCCCGTGGCGTAAAGCAACTCAAGCATGGCTTTGTCGCGCAGCTCCAGCGGATCGTCGGTATTGGGCGCATCGAGTAATGCATCAATTTGATCTTCACTGAGATCTTTCGGCAAGCGTTTCGGTTGTTTAGGGCTAATTAAGGTGGCACTCGGATCATCCGGACGCAGTTTTTGACGGTATAGATACTGGAACAAACGACGTAGTGCCGACACCATACGGGCTCGGCTGCTGGGCTGGTAGGCTTGTTCGTGTAACCAGTACTGATAATCCTGCAAGTCCTGTTTACTCACCGACAGCAATGCACGGCTATCAAGCCAGTGGCAGAGCTTGAGCAAGTCATTCCGATAAGAGCCGAGGGTGTTTTCCGATAGCCCCCGCTCCATCCACATGGCATCGAGGAACTGCTCGATTAATTCAACATTCTTGTTCACATTCAGCCTGCTTATTGGGGAAAACTCGAATAATAAGGGCGCCACACGCGACTTAGCGCGGGTCATTATACAAAATGTCGGCGCCGCTTGCTGGATCAAATTACCCACCAGCAGGTAAACTGCAGGTAACCAAACCAAATGAGTCAAACTATGAGAATCGGTCTGTTTTATGGCTCAACCACCTGTTATACCGAAATGGCAGCGGAAAAGATCCGTGACTTTATCGGCGACGATTTGGTTGAGTTGCACAACGTCAAAGAAACGCCGCTGGCCAAAATGGCAGAGTATGACTTGCTACTTCTCGGCATTTCAACTTGGGACTTCGGTGAGCTGCAAGAAGATTGGGAAGCCGTTTGGCAAGACATTGATAGTCTGCAACTGCAAGGCAAAGTGATTGCATTATTTGGCCTTGGCGACCAAGAAGGCTATGCCGAATGGTACCTCGATGCCATGGGCATGCTCCACCAGCAGCTGCAAGGCAGTGGTGCGCAATTTATTGGCTATTGGCCTACCGAAGGCTACCGCTTTGATGCGTCTAAAGCCGTGACAGACGATGGAAAACAGTTTGTTGGCTTGGCCCTAGACGAAGACAGCGAGTACGACCTAAGCGACGAACGGATTCACACCTGGTGCGAGCAAGTTTTGGTTGAATACCAAGCGTTACTCGAACAGGCCTGATACCTCGCCTGTTGATACAAAAAAACCGCGCTTGAGCGCGGTTTTTTTATTGGATAAGGTCGTTACGCTTGCGCGAACTTGTCCGAACTGGTCCCAAGCCATTTCGCCACGATCATGGCCGCCACGGTCGGGAGTAACCATGCCATGCCGACATCGAACAATGGCAAGAAGTTAAAGGCGCTCATATCCACACCCATCACTTTCACCGCATCGAGTAGGCTAAATAACAAGGCTACACCGAGTACGACACGATAACCCAATGCTGGGTTTGGCAACCAGCGACGGATAAAGGTCAAACCGATCAAGGCAATCGCAACCGGATACAGGGCAAACAATACCGGCACTGAGATCGCGATCAGTTGTTTAAGGCCCACATTTGCAACAATTGCACAGGCTAAAGACACCACAACCACCCAGCGGCGATAGGTCCAACGAGTCAAGGTGCTAAAGTAATCGGCGCAGGCGCTTACCAAGCCAATCACTGTAGTGAGACAGGCCAAGCCAATAATCGCCGCTAAAATCATTTGCCCCACAGGACCAAACAATGCATTGACGTAGGCGGCCATGATTTCGCCACCATTTTGGGTCCCAGCGGCCACTTCACTGGCAGTCGACCCCAGATAGAACAGAGAAATATAAACAAACGCCAAGCCGGCTGCCGCAATCACGCCTGCGTAAATCAGATACATACAGGTAGTTTTATTGTCTTCGATGCCTTTTTTGCGAATCACATCGACAATCAGCATACCGAACATAAGGGCCGCAAAGGTATCCATGGTGTTATAACCTTCGAGGAAACCTGTGGTCAGTGCGTTGTTCACATAGGCGCCTTGCGCAGCTGCCACGTCACCCTGAGGATTGACAATCACAGCAATCGCGAGAATTGCCAACGCCGCGAATAGCAGTGGAGTCAGTAGCTTACCAATCGAGTCTATTAATTTGCCCTGAGAGAGTGAGAAAAACATAGCAACGGCAAAAAAGACGATGGAGAAAGCTGTCAGTTCGACTTGGCCTGGCTCGAGCAAAAAGGGCTTAAAGCCAATTTCGTAAGCAACGAGCCCAGCACGAGGCGCAGCAAAAGCAGGACCGATAATGATAAAAATCAGCACCGCCATTAACGTGGCGAGTCCCGAGGGTAAATCACGCGTCAGGCCTTTCCAGCCGCCACCAGCGATGGCAACCGCAATGATACCAACCAGCGGGAGACCAACAGCCGTGATCAAAAAGCCCGTCATGGCGGATGTGAAGTGTTCACCGGCTAGCATGCCAGCTTGAGGCGGGAAGATGATATTCCCTGCGCCTAAGAAAAAGGCGAAGGTCATAAAACCTAACGCTAAAATATCAACTAATTTTAAACGCTTAGTCACGATTAATTCCTACAGCTTTAGATGGTGTTTGCAATGAGTAATGATTCGCCCAGCTGAAACCTAGATTTATAATATTTTGTTTCATACAACGGGCAGAATTTAGAATAATGAACAAGATCGCCATCACAGTAAAGCCATAGCAGCAAAACCTTGTGATCTTCTGTTTTAAAAGTAACAGTTAGCTCAATAAACTGGCTGTGATGTTAAAAGCGATATTTTTTAACAGCCCCAACCAGTAACAGATTGATTACACAATAGTAAAAAACACTGCTCTGTGGGCAGGATGAATCAAGCGGATAAAGGCAACCCAGTGAGCGAATTTCGATTCAAACAATTTAGCGTGACTCAAGACAACTGTGGGATGAAAGTCAGTACCGATGGGGTATTGCTGGGCGCTTGGGCTAACCCCAAACAAGCGAAAAATAGCCTCGATATTGGCACAGGAACCGGCCTTCTGAGCTTGATGCTTGCGCAGCGTTTTCAACATTTATCGCTCACCGCCATCGAGTACGATCCCGCCGCTTATGCCTGTGCAACCCGAAACGTGCGTGTCTCCCCCTTTGCAGCGCAAATTCAACTTCGACAAGGTGACATTACACAGTGGCACACGTGCACACGCTTTGAGCACATCGTATGTAACCCTCCCTATTTTACCAGCGGACAAACCGCACGCGATGCCAAGCGTGCCACGGCTAGGCATGCACACACATTGACGCATGAGGCGCTACTTCACGTGCTCGCGGCGCGGTTAACCCCAAGCGGATGTGCCGATCTTATCTTACCCGTTACCGAAGGCGAGCGATTGATTGCCGATGCGACACAATATGGTCTGCACCTACATCGTCAGGTGTACGTTCACCCGACCCCTAGCAAACCCGCATCACGATTACTTTTTACCCTCAGCCCCACGACGCATCCATTGATCTCTGATACGCTGGTGTTACGTGATGACCATAACCACTTTACCCCCGCGTTTGCTGCATTAACGCGCGATTTTTACCTAAAATTGCCTTAGTCAGTACACACCTTTCTGGTGGTCACTCGGTATGATCTATTTACTGATACTCTGCATATCGACGCGATTTACGTATATAATGCCGCTCTTAACTGTCCTTGGAGAACAACCCTGTGCGAAGCTTTGCCGAACTTGAGCTCGATCCTGAATTGCTCAGTGCCCTCGACGATATGGGCTATCAACGTCCAACGCTTATCCAATCCGAGGTTATCCCCCACGGGATGGATGGACGCGACATTTTAGCCTCTGCGCCAACAGGTACAGGCAAAACCGCCGCCTTCTTGTTGCCTATGCTACAGCACTTGCTCGACTTTCCTCGCCAAAAGCCTGGACCGGCGCGAGTGCTGATTTTGACCCCCACCCGGGAGCTCGCGATTCAGGTCGCTGACGAAGCCCGAGCTTTGGCAGTCAACACAGAACTCAAGATTTTCACCATCACCGGTGGTATTTCTTATCAAGATCATGCAGAACAGCTAGGCAAAACACAGGATATCGTTGTCGCCACACCGGGGCGACTCATGGAGTACATTGAGGCAGAACGCTTCGACTGTCGCGCCATCGAGTGTTTGGTGTTAGATGAAGCCGACCGCATGCTCGATATGGGATTTGCCAGTGCGGTCAACCGTCTCTCTGATGAATGTCAGCGTCGCAGTCAAACCATGTTGTTTTCCGCCACACTTGAAGGTCGTGGCGTCACTGGATTTACCGAAAGCTTGTTGACCGACCCTGAGCTTATCAATGTGGAGCCACCCCGCCGGGAGCGCAAAAAAATCACCCAGTGGTATCACCGCTGTGACGATCTAGCGCATAAACGCGCCTTGCTGAAACATATTCTTACCGAGCAAGCCGAGCGCGCCATTGTGTTTGTCAAAACACGCGAGCGTTTAGCCGATCTGCGTGATTACATGCAGTCACAACAACTGGATTGTGCGTGGATCCAAGGTGAAATGCAGCAAGCCAAACGCAACAATGCAATTAGTCGGTTTAGTGAAGGTAAAGTGAACGTCTTACTGGCCACCGATGTCGCCGCACGCGGTATTGATGTGCCAGATATTACTCACGTGATTAACTACGACTTACCGCGTACCGCGGATGTCTACTTACACCGCATTGGTCGCACCGCACGCGCGGGTAAAAAAGGCTCGGCCTTATCATTGGTAGAAGCCCATGATCAGCCGATGATGGAACGTATTTCGCGTTACATGGATGAAGATGTTAAAGAGCGAACCATTGATGGCCTAAAGCCAAAACATAAAAAAGCAGAGCATAAGAAGAAAAAGAAGAAGCAAACCGGTAAAAAAGCCGTTTCTGCTAAAAAGCCGAAAAAGCGTAAAAAGAGCTAGACAGCCCTTACCTACTGCGACAGCTTGATTGTCCATCGCTTATATGAAGGAGGCCGCATAAGGCCTCCTTTTGTATTGTTATCCCGCCTATTTTTCTGAACACAAAACGATCAGATTCACACATCAAAAAATCAAATGACACAAAATATTAACAATTGAGAACCAAATCAGTTTAAGATGCGGGTGGATAAAAAAACAACATGATGCAAACACAGTAGAAGGAACTCACTATGCAATCGTTTGTCGATTTTTTAAATAGCATCATTTGGAGTCCAGTGCTGATCTACACCTGCTTGGGTGCCGGCCTGTTCTACTCCATTTTGACGCGTTTCGCACAAGTCCGTCACTTCTCGGAAATGTGGCGATTACTTTTCTCCGGCAAAAGCTCAGAAAAAGGGATTTCGTCCTTCCAAGCTCTCGCGGTCTCACTTTCGGGTCGCGTCGGTACCGGTAATATCGCTGGGGTTGCTGCTGCAATTGGGTTTGGTGGTCCAGGAGCGGTATTCTGGATGTGGGTCGTCGCCTTTCTCGGCGCTGCGACCGCGTACACAGAGTCAACCCTCGCACAAATTTACAAAGAAGAGGATAACGGTGAGTTCCGCGGCGGCCCAGCGTATTACATTGAAAAAGCGATGGGTCAGAAGTGGTATGCCATTTTATTTGCGTTCGCGACCCTACTTGCATGTGGTGTGATGCTGCCGGGCGTGCAGTCTAATGCGATCGGTAACGCAGTAGAGACGGCGTTTGGTTCTGGTGCTATGGTTGATACGGCGATGTTTGGCGCCCTAGAGGTGTCGAAAGTCATCACCGGTGCCTTCATTTCCGTTGTACTTGGCTTCATCATTTTTGGTGGTGTAAAGCGTATTGCCCACTTTACTCAAATCGTTGTGCCATTTATGGCGCTTGCTTACATCATCATTGCGTTCGTGATCATCTTGCTAAACATCAGCGAGATCCCTGGTGTAGTTGCTATGATCATTGGCGATGCCTTTACACCGATGGCAGGTGCCGGTGCTGCGATTGGCTGGGGTGTGAAACGTGGCGTCTACTCTAACGAAGCCGGACAAGGTACAGGCCCTCATGCCGCCGCTGCTGCCAACGTTGAGCACCCGGCACAGCAAGGTTTAGTGCAATCATTCTCCGTCTATATCGATACCCTGTTAGTTTGTTCTGCCACCGCGTTTATGATCATCATTACCGGAGCTTATAACGTACATGGTGCGGGTGACGCCTTTATCGTGCAAAACCTCGCGTCATCTGTCGCAGCGAACAGCCCTGAGTTTACGCAGCTGGCTATCGAGCAAGCAATGCCGGGCCTAGGTAAACCCTTTATCGCCTTTGCATTGTTCTTCTTCGCATTCACAACCATCTTGGCTTATTACTACATCGCCGAAACGAATATCGCGTACTTACGCCGCACTTTTAAAGTGCCCGGTATGATGTTTGCGCTTAAAATCGTGCTGATGTCAGCGGTATTCTATGGGTGTGTACGTAGCGCGAACCTGGCGTGGGCATTTGGTGATGCCGGTGTTGGTCTGATGGCATGGCTCAACATTGTCGGTATTATCATTATTTTCTTTATTGGTAAGCCCGCACTCAAAGCGCTTAGAGACTATGAAGAACAACAAGCGAAAGGTGTTGAGACCTACACGTTTGATCCTGTGAAATTAGGGATTAAGAATGCAGACTATTGGGAACAACGCCTTGCTCGTCGCCAACAAACGCAAAGCGACCAAGCAGAAGATGGAAAAGGTAAGCCGGTGAATCCCACCGCGTAACTACTGCTTAGTTAGCATCAAAAAGGGCGCCCATCGGCGCCCTTTTTATTAATGAAGTGATGCAGGATTAATCGTCAAGACGAAAAATAATATCCACTTGATCACGCACTTCCATCGTCGCATCTTGATAACTGGCTGCCACATCCGCTTTAGCACCGCGCATTTCAGCCTGCATCATAACCGGGCGAGGCGAGCTTGAGCGATAGCGAATCTGCCATACGCCGTCCAACTTCATCGCTAAACTCTCGGCCAGTGCGGCTGCTTTTTCACGTGCATCCTTCACCGCAGCCTCTCGGGCTTTCGCTTCTAACGCGGCATAATCACTGCTCGTCAGTTGAATATGGCTAATACGGTTTATACCATCGCCTAACGCACCATCCAGCACCGGGTTTAGATTAGAGAGATCATTTAAGGTCACCGTCACTTGACGTTCAGCGCGGTAACCCGTTAATTCTGGGGCTTTATCTTTGGGATACTGATAACGTGGTGACAGGTTAATATGCGCACTTTCTATTTGTTCACGTGCAACGCCTTGTTTATTCAATCGGTTGATAAACTCAGCCACCGCCTTATCCGAAGCGAGTTTAGCGGCTTTGGCGCTTTTTCTTTCTGATACTACAGCAACATGGATCATCGCCATATCTGGCTTAGCTGTCACTTCACCGACCCCTGTGATTTCAAGATGGGGAAAATCGATATTAGCCATGGCGGCAGGCGCCATCACCAGTGTACTGGTCAACAGCACCATTGCTTTGAGTTTACGCATACGGTCTCCTTAAATGGGTTCACGATTTTACTGACACTCAGGTAAGACTCTCGATGAGCCAAAAGGCTCCCTGTGTTCGGTCAATTTCCGGTTAAGATTGCACTAATGCACGCTGTGCCGCTTGTTGGCAAGCATGGGTCATTTCCGATAACACACCACTTYCCATTGCCCAATAGTGCCAATAAAGATGACGAGCCTCGACTTTACCCGGCATCACATCGATCAAAGTCCCCTCCTCGAGCTGCTTTGATACCATTAAACGGGGTATTAAACAGTACGCCATGCTTTTACTTGCCATCGCGACAAAGGCCTCAGACGAGCGAACAATATGACGTCGCCACCCAGCGGCAGGCATCGCAAAATGGGACGCAAGAAAGTCCGCGTGCATATCATCATGCGCATCGAAAATGACGGCGGGTGCCGCCATTAAGGCCTCCCTATCAATCCCTTGGGAGAAATATCGCTGTGAAAATGCAGGGGTTGCCACACAGCTATAGTCCATGCGACCCAAATACAGGCAATCACATCCATGCATGGGTGTGGAGTCTGTGCTAATGGCTGCAATTGCCTCACCACTTCGCATCCGTTTCAAGGTGCGGCTCTCATCTTCAACTAGCAAGTTGAGATCAATCGCTTGCGAGGCTAACAAGGGGGCGAGTGCCGGTAGCAACCATGTCGCGAGGCTATCAGCATTAGTGGCAATTGATACCGAGAGTACGGAGCCATCCACATCTGGAGCAAGCTCTGGCAATGTCTCTTGCTCCAAAAGCTGAACACGCCGGTACAAACCCAGTAAACGCTGCCCAATCGGTGTCAACCGAGGCGGCTGCTCGCGAACCATCACAGGCTGCGCAATTTGTCGCTCCAGTTGTTTGATCCGCTGCGAGACCGCCGATTGGGTAATAAACAACGCCGCAGCGGCACGCTCAAATCCCCCTAAGGTGATCACCGCGTCTAACGCTTCTACGCCTCGATAGTCCATTCACACCCCCATAAGTTAGACTAATTAACCATAAATATAATTAAGTTCACTTAATAGCCATCCCTGCTTAAAGTGGGAGTCATACCTCGTGATAAAAGGATCAACCCGTGAGTAGTTTTTTTGTGGCACTCCAAGGCTTGGGGCTAAGCCTAACCATGATTATTCCTATCGGCGCACAGAATGCCTACGTGATTAACCAAGGGATCAGCCGTGAACATCATATGACCACCGCTTCCATTTGCTTTTTGTGCGATATCATACTGATTTCAAGCGGTATTTTTGGCGGAGGCGCACTACTGGCTAGCTATCCGGTGTTACTCAACACCATTACATTAGCCGGCATCGCATTTTTAACTATGTATGCATGGCAATTTATTCAAAATGCTCGCCAGCCTGCCGAGAACGATGTGTCCACGCCCACGATGAGCCGAGGTCGACGTGCCGTGATTATCGGCGCACTAGCAGTGACTCTACTCAATCCACATGTCTATTTGGATACAGTCGTTGTCCTAGGTGCCATTGGTGGACAGTTTGCCTTTGATGAGCGTGTTGCCTTTACGGTAGGTGCATTACTCGGCTCTTGCTTATGGTTTTATGGCTTATCCGCAGGGGCGGCGCGCTTATCTCCTTGGCTATCTACCCCGTCGATTCGCCGCCTGCTCGATATCTTAATGGCCAGTATGATGCTTTTTGTCGCGATAAAACTCGCTTTAGGTTTATACACGCGCCTCGTCGCAGGATAAAAAAACGGCACCCATTGGGTGCCGTTTGATGATCAACGTTAAAGCGCAAGTTATTCACTCACATCACCGCGGTTGATATGTACACTCATCTGCGGGAATGGGATCTCAATATTGTGCTCGTCCAAAGCTTCTTTCATCGACTGCAGCAGCTCGTAATACACGCTCCAATAGTCACTGGTTTTCACCCAAGGGCGAACCACAAAATTCACGGATGAGTCCGCCAGCGTCATGACACCAATTGTCGGTGCAGGATCTTTCATGACCAGAGGATGATTGGTCACCACCTCGGTTAAAATGGCTTTGGTCTTTTTCAGATCCGCGTTGTAAGACACGCCAATGGTGTAGTCAATACGACGTGTCGCATGTTTAGAGTAGTTGGTGATTGGACTACTGATCACCGAGCCATTCGGCACCACCACCATCTTATTGTCAGGCGTGGTCAATACTGTGGAGAAAATTTGAATCGACTCGACCGAACCGGCAACGCCTGCCAATTCAACGTAATCACCTGATTTAAATGGACGAAAGGTAACAATTAAGACACCAGCAGCAAAGTTGGCTAGTGAGCCTTGCAAAGCCAAGCCTACCGCTAAACCTGCCGCACCGAGAATCGCGATGACAGACGCGGTTTGTACCCCAATCCGGCTGAGCGCGGCAATCAATACAATGATAAAGAGCAGATAACGCACCAAGCCGTGAATAAACTCCACTACCGCGTTATCCATTTGACGCTTACGCATCACCGCAGCCAGTGAATTGGCCAAGCCTTTCACCACGAGGTTACCGATAATTAGGATCAGTAACGCAGACAAGATGTTCACGCCATACTGGATCAATAGATCTTGGTGATCGACAAACCATGTTTGCGCAAACTTAGCGCCTTCTACTACCGCGTTTTCCTCACTCATTCCCTTGTCCCTCTTTTTGGACCATCAATGATAACGCTATGCTAACAGGCTTTGGCCTACTTGTGTCTAGCTTTGTAGCACGAAACTGAGACAGTTATAGGCGACGTGTCCGAAGTGGTATCCAATCAGGTATAAAAAAACCCGCCAAACGGCGGGTTTTGATGACCGGAGAAACGATACTTACAGTACGTCAATCGCGTTAAGGTCAGAGAATGCTTGCTCGAGACGGGCAACCATAGATTCTTGACCTTTGCGTAGCCATACGCGTGGGTCATAGAATTTTTTGTTTGGTTGGTCGTCGCCTTTCGGGTTACCGATTTGGCCTTGCAGATAGGCTTCGTTCTCTTGGTAGTATTGACGAATACCGTTCCAAGTTGCCCACTGGGTATCGGTGTCGATGTTCATTTTGATCACACCGTAACCGATAGACTCTTCGATCTCTGCTTGTGAAGAACCAGAACCACCGTGGAATACGAAGTTCAGCGCGTTTGGTGCAAGACCAAATTTCTCTGCACAGTAGGCTTGAGAATCACGCAGGATGGTTGGTTTTAGAACCACGTTACCTGGCTTGTAAACGCCGTGTACGTTACCGAATGAAGCGGCGATGGTGAAACGGTGGCTAACTGCAGACAGTTTCTCGTACGCGTAGGCAACTTCTTCTGGCTTGGTGTAAAGATCGGCGGTATCAACATCGCTGTTGTCCACGCCATCTTCTTCACCACCGGTGATGCCCAGTTCGATTTCCAGCGTCATGCCCATTTTGTCCATGCGCGCTAGGTACTCAGCACAGATTTCCATGTTCTCTTCCAGTGACTCTTCAGACAGGTCAATCATGTGAGAAGAGAACAAAGGTTTACCGTGTTCTTTGTAGAAAGCTTCACCAGCGTCTAGCAAACCATCAATCCATGGCAGCAATTTTTTCGCAGCGTGGTCAGTGTGCATGATCACAGGCACACCATAGACTTCAGCCATCGCGTGTACATATTTTGCACCCGCTACTGCGCCTTTGATTTGAGCTTCTTGACCGTCTAGCTTCAGGCCTTTACCTGGGAAGAAGCCAGCACCACCGTTTGAGAACTGGATAACAACCGGTGCTTTTACTTTCGCAGCGGCTTCCATCACAGCGTTGATAGAGTCAGTGTTCACCACGTTGACTGCTGGCAGCGCAAATTTGTTCTCTTTGGCGACTTCAAATACTTTCTGAACGTCATCGCCCCAGATAACGCCAGGTTTTACAAAATCAAAAACTTTAGACATGGCTCTCGTCCTATTAACTCGGGTTGTCTTTGCTTAAACTTCGTGAAGGTGCCACAGCACCTTACTAGAAATGGTGCAATCGTTTACGACTCGGCCTATTGTAGTCAAACGAATGCGAAAACGGGAGACATCGCTCCCGTTTTATCACGTCAATTACGCGTCTTTGGCACGTGCTTCTAGCATTTCTACCGCTGGTAGTGGTTTGCCCTCAACAAACTCGAGGAACGCACCGCCACCTGTGGAAATGTATGACACGTCAGCTTTGATGCCAAACTTATCGATGGCAGCCAAGGTGTCACCGCCACCGGCGACAGAGAAGCCTTCTGACTCTGCAATCGCTTGTGAAATACCCTTAGTGCCCGCTTCAAAGTTCTTGAATTCAAACACGCCTACAGGGCCATTCCAGAGGATGGTTTTGGCATTTTTCAGAATGTCAGCCAGTGCTTGGGTAGATTCTGGGCCTAGGTCGAAGATCATGTCATCGTCTTGCACGTCTTCAACACGCTTGATCTCAGCTTCTGCGTTTTCATCAAACGCTTTGGCACACGCCACATCTGTTGCCACTGGAATATGACACTCTTCCATCAGTGATTTTGCGGTCTCGACCAAGTCTGCTTCGTAAAGAGACTTGCCTACATTGTGACCGGCTGCAGCGATAAAGGTGTTGGCGATACCGCCACCGACAACGAGCTGATCCGCCACGGTTGACAGAGATTTCAGCACAGTCAATTTGGTCGATACTTTTGAACCACCCACAATCGCCACCATTGGGCGCGCAGGGTTGTCCATCGCTTTACCCAGTGCGTCTAGCTCGTTCGCCAGTAGTGGACCTGCACAGGCAATCGGTGCGTGCATACCCACACCGTGAGTCGATGCTTGCGCACGGTGTGCAGTACCAAATGCGTCCATCACAAACACATCACACAAAGCAGCGTATTGTTTTGATAAAGCTTCGTCGTTCTTTTTCTCGCCTTTGTTAAAGCGTACGTTTTCCAGAACCACCAGCTCACCAGCATTAAGCTCAAGGCCATTCAGGTAGTCTTTGGCCAAGCTAACCTTGCAATCCAATGCATCGTCAAGGTAGTTCACAACAGGCTGTAGCGAGAATTTGTCTTCAGGCTGGCCTTCTTCAGGACGGCCAAGGTGAGAGGTCACCATCACTTTCGCACCTGCCGCCAGGCAGTGCTTGATGGTTGGTAGTGACGCCAAAATACGCGCGTCAGATGTGACTTTGCCATCTTTCACTGGCACGTTGAGGTCTGCACGGATAAAGACACGCTTTCCGGCAAGATCCAAGTCGGTCATCTTAATTACAGACATAAGGTCCTCTCTATAAGGTTGCAAATTGAAACTGACTTAATCAGGGCGATACCCCCACTTGCTGGCTACTGCGTTGTCGCTGCCATGGCAAGGGTGGTATCCAACATTCGGTTGGCAAAACCCCACTCGTTGTCACACCAAACCAGCGTTTTAATCAGCTGATGGTTACTCACCCGCGTTTGTGACCCATCGACAATGGCGCTGTGTGAGTCATGGTTGAAGTCAATCGACACCAAGGGCGCTTCGGTATAATCCAGGATACCGTCTAATGTACATCGAGATGCGGTTTGCAGAGCTTGATTTACGTCATTAACTTTCACTTTAGTACGTACAGTGACACTTAAATCCATCGCTGTCACGTTTATCGTCGGTACTCGGACCGAGATCGCCTCAAACTTGTCAGAAAATTTCGGAAAAATCCTACCAATCCCGACATGTAATTTGGTGTCTACCGGAATAATAGACTGACTTGCCGCACGTGTGCGACGCAGATCGGTATGGTAGGCATCGATCACTTGTTGATCATTCATCGACGAGTGAATCGTGGTAATAGTGCCTGACTCAATGCCAAAGTGCTCATCCAGCGCTTTAATCACAGGCACAATGCAGTTGGTGGTACAAGAACCGTTTGAGACGATACGATCATCGCTGGTCAGTGCTTCGTGATTTACACCAAAAATAACCGTACGATCGACATCTTGGCTGGCGGGATGGGAAAACAGTACTTTTTTCGCCCCCGCGGCAATGTGAGCCTCACCATCGGCGCGCGTGCCGAATGTACCGGTACAGTCGAGCACAATATCGACATCGAGGTCGCGCCAAGGCAAAAGGTGGAGTTCGGATAAGTGAAGAAGACGAATGCTGTCAGTAGCAACGAACAGATGTTCTTGATTGAAAGACACCGGCCACCCGAAACGCCCATGGCTGGAGTCATACTGCAGCAGGTGGGCCATCGCTTCTGGTTCCGCGAGTTCATTGATCGCCACCACTTGGATGCGATCCTGTTTGCCGCTTTCATACAAGGCGCGCAATACACTGCGACCTATGCGACCAAATCCATTAATTGCGACTCTTAGTGTCATGTCCATCGGTGCTCGTTTGACAACGCCGCCCAGTGTATCTCAAGCACGTAAAAGACGCACGTCTTATGTGAGGCTAATCACGCGACTGTTCACGCCATCCTACCCAAAAACGCCCGTTTGACTAGAGGCCAAAACGGGCGCGGCAGTGTTATCGCCGTCTCTATCCCCGATAAAAGAGACAGACGGGTCGGAGCTTCCTTAGAAGTGGATATTCATCCCTACCCAGTAGCGACGCTCATCGCTGATGTAACCGTAATCGTCATAGTCCAACGATTTATCTAGCAAGTTGTATATCGCCCCTTGCAACTCAATGGCACCGGTCAGTTGGTAGTTCGCCCCGGCATCCACCATGGTATACGCAGGTTCGATATTGCTGCGCGATGATGGGCCCGTTACCGGATCCATTTCTGTACCACGGTAAGTCACGCTCGCCCATGGGCTGAGTTTTTCGGTCGCTTGCCAATTCACTTCACCATGCGCTAGCGATTTCGGGATCTGGTTAAGTGGCTGCCCTTTATACTCACCGGTTTTTTGTTCCGAGTCGGTATAGGTGTAGCTGGCACTTACATCCACGGTATCACCGATGGGCACGAAAATACTCGCTTCCACCCCTTGGGTAACCGCTTCATCCACATTGACACGATAAGTTGGATCCGAGCCCCATTTGTTTGGTCCCGCAGTACATACGGTATCGGGGCACGTCACACGGGTGATCTTGTCTTTAAAGTCATTGTGGAACACACCAATCGACCCCGTGATGCCGTTATCCCCTTGATAGTTGAGGCTCAGCTCGGTATTCACGGATGTTTCAGGGTCAAGGTCGGGGTTACCGTAGATATTACCGCCACGGCTCACCTGGGCCCAGTTAGGCGTAATTTCGCGAAGCTGCGGAGACTTAAAGCCTGTCGCCACCCCACCTTTTAGTATCCAGTTATCAGTAACTTGATAAACCCCATACAGGCGAGGACTGGCGTGGTAATCGTAGTTTTCATCGTGATCGACTCGAAGCCCTAAAGTCACACTCAGCGGCTCCAAGACGCGCCATTCGTCCTCAACAAAAATCGCTGATTGCGTATTATCGATACTGGTCTTGGTCGACGCTTGGTTGGAGGTAAAATCTTCCAACTTCGCATAGACAACAGAGCCACCAACCGTCAGGGTATGCGCCTCGAAATCACGCACTAAACTGGTTTTAAATTCGGTATTTTCGATGGTCATTTCGCGGCTTTTATTCCGACTCTGTTCGTATTGCAAGTGGCTGTCAGACCATCCCCAGTCCCAATTCCCTTTGTGGCTGACGGCTATCGACTGACGCCGATATTCATTATTACTGTTCTCACAGCTGCCGCGACAAAGGCTATCGTCACTCGGTACGGAGCGGCCGACATGACCACGGCGATCTTGTGCGTTGACGCCGAGGTCAAGCTCCCAACGGTGCAAATCATTATGATCGTAAGTCAAGGTGGTGGATAAAGAGCGTAATGACTTATCTTCATAGCCGTACTGGATATCATCTTCTTGGCGCTGCGTGTTTTGACCCGTCAGTTTCAATCCAACTTTGTCACTTAACATGCCTGATAGGTAAAAGTTCGCGCTTTGCTCATCGCCCGATGCGCGATTTTCTTGCATCACGGTGCTCAGCTGCACGTTACCGTGCCAATCTTGTTCACCACGACGCGTAATAATATTGATAACCCCCCCAATCGCATCCGAGCCATACAGGGTTGACATAGGGCCACGAATGACCTCAATACGTTCAATCGCTTGTAGCGGTGGCAGCCACCCCTGCTCAATACCCGGGCCGTCACTGTTAGGGCGCGTTTCACGGCTTGAGGTTCGTCGGCCATCCACCAAAATCAGGGTATATTTTGAAGCCATGCCGCGAATACTGATATCCGTCGTATCACCACCGCCAGTCACCACCACACCCGGTACCCGTTTCAATGCGTCTGTCACATCACGATAGTAGCGCCCTTCTAACTGATCTCGGCTGATCACACTAATACTGGCAGGTGCTTTGGCAGTCACCTGCTCAAACCCAGAGGCGGTGATCACCATGGTTTCCGTGTTGGCTGCCTCAGCGGCAGAAAGTGAGGCTATAGGCATTCCCGCTAATACCATCCCAACCACAACGGGACGAAGACGACTAGACATATCTTACTCCATTTTTTGATAATAATTATCATTTGATTAGTGAGAATTATTCATATTAGAGTAAGGAAACCCAGCCCTAAAACTGGAACAACTTGTTCCAGTTTTAGAACGTGAAACAAGTAAGCGTTTATTTCATCTTACTGATAAAAAAGAAAAATAGGATAAAGAAGCATGCAGGACCTTGCCGCTATCCGTGCGTTCGATGCCCTTTGCCGCCATCAAAGCTTGACCGCAGCGGCTGACGCACTCCACCAGCCCAAATCGACCATTAGTCGGCGGCTGGCACAATTAGAAAGTGACCTTGGCCAAGCATTAACCCAACGGCAGGGAAATCGGTTGGTACTCACTAAAGCCGGCGAAACCTTTTCGCGCTATTGCTCGCAAATTTTGGCTCTGGCTGAGGAAAGCCAAGAAGCCATTCACGGTCTGAATAATGAGCTAAAAGGGCCAATTGAAGTCATTTGCCATCCGGCGCTCATGCGTGGCTGGGCTGGTCCTTTACTGAATCATTTTTTAACCGAGCATCCCAAAGTGTCCATCACCTTAACCAGTGAGCTGAGTGCACAGCGTATCCAAGCGGCTGATATTGTTATCTGGGCCGACGATGTGATGCTCCCTAGCAATTGTCGCACCCAAACACTGGGTCACTGGCACTACGGCATTTACGCCTCGCCCGCGTATGTTCAGGTATATGGTCCGTTTTCACACCCCTGCGCGTTGGATGATCACGCTTGGCTGGATGTGTTTGCGTTGCGCCGACGTGGACTCACACTGTTTCACTCCCATCAGGCTCCCTATCATTTGAGCGCGCTTCCCAGCCGGTTTAACTGCGATATGGTTGCGATTCAAATCGATGCGATTGCCAACGGACAAGGTGTGGGCCTGCTACCCACATGGAATGCTGAAGGGTATCAGGCGCATCATCCAGACAAGATTATCCGCTGTTTGCCACACTGGCAGTCGGCCGCGGTACCGATTCGATTATATAGCGCCTCGGGGCGACTGCCTTTGCGCATAGAAACACTGGTGGAGCGATTTATCACTCGTGCTCCCAAAGCGTGGACAGATGCTCAGATGGCCGATGATGTTATGCCTGTAGCCGTCGAATAACGCCTGACCGCGCAATCGTTTGCTATACCTAGATAGATAGCGCTATGCATCAACTTGCTTGCGTTTGTCACAATTACGAATAGAATAGACGTCTAGAAGTTAAAACATCTGAGATGATCGGCGATCGATTTCGCCTCGTATCGTCGGTATTCTTGATAAACAATGAGAGTGTCACATGGCTAAGCACCTGTTTACTTCAGAGTCTGTCTCTGAAGGCCATCCAGATAAAATCGCAGACCAAATTTCAGATGCCGTTTTGGATGCAATTCTTGAGCAAGATCCAAAAGCGCGCGTTGCCTGCGAAACCTATGTAAAAACCGGCATGGTAATGGTCGGCGGCGAGATCACCACCTCAGCGTGGGTCGATATTGAAGAGCTGACACGCCAAACGGTTCGCGACATTGGCTATGTACACTCAGACATGGGCTTTGATGCCAACTCGTGCGCAGTGCTCAACACCATTGGTAAGCAGTCACCAGATATTAACCAAGGTGTTGACCGTGCCGACCCCAAAGATCAAGGCGCAGGCGACCAAGGCATTATGTTTGGTTACGCAACCAACGAAACCAATGTCCTTATGCCTGCCCCGATCACTTACTCGCACCGTTTGGTCGAGCGCCAAGCGCAAGCGCGTAAAGATGGCACCCTAGATTGGTTGCGTCCAGACGCTAAAAGTCAGGTCACTTTTGCGTACGACAACGGCAAGATCGTCGGCATCGATGCGGTTGTGCTTTCTACTCAGCATTGCGACAGCGTCTCTACCGAGACCCTGCGTGAAGCGGTGATGGAAGAGATTATCAAGCCTGTTCTTCCTGCCGAATGGCTGACCAAAGAAACCAAGTACTTCATCAACCCAACCGGTCGTTTCGTAATTGGTGGCCCAATGGGTGACTGTGGTCTTACTGGCCGTAAAATTATCGTCGATACCTACGGCGGTGCAGCCCGTCACGGTGGTGGTGCATTCTCCGGTAAAGATCCATCGAAAGTTGACCGCTCAGCCGCCTATGCGGCACGCTATGTGGCGAAAAACATTGTCGCTGCCGGTCTGGCGGACCGCTGTGAAATCCAATTGTCTTACGCGATTGGTGTCGCCGAGCCGACTTCTATCATGGTCGAAACCTTCGGTACCGAAAAAGTGGCCCCTGAAATCATCATCAAGGCGGTGCGTGAAAACTTCGACCTGCGCCCATACGGTCTGCAGGAAATGCTTGATCTGCTACAACCGATTTATAAGCAAACCGCCGCATATGGTCACTTTGGTCGTGATATTTTCCCTTGGGAAAAAACCGACAAAGCCGAGCTATTGCGCGAATTTGCTAAACTTGGTTAATCTTGGGCTAACGCTCATTGTGCGCAAAGAAAGGAAGGGAAGCAGCGGCTTCCCTTTTTTAATCACCCATGTGCTGTGACACGTGTTAAATGACGCATGTTACGTGACCCCAAGACGTTAACTCGAGTGAGGTAACGATTGCCATGTCCGCAGTCTCTGAACCACTGGCTGATGCCGTTTTTGAACGAGTACGCGAGTGCATTGACATCGCCAACCACCAGCTCGGTATTCAACTGACTTATCCCGACACTAGCCTGTCGCTGCGGGGACGTGCCGCCGGCACAGCGCATCCCAGCCAATGGCGATTGCGTTTTAATCCCGTGCTGCTTCAACAGTCTCCTCACGTGTTTTTTGAGGAAGTGATCCCGCATGAAGTCTGTCACCTCGTCACCTTCGCATTGTATGGACGCGTTAAGCCTCACGGCTCACAATGGCGCACCTTGATGGAAACCGTGTTTCAGGCACCAGCCAACACCACCCATCAACTCGATATTACCGCCGTTCAAGGCAAAACGTTTGCCTATGCGTGCCACTGCGGGGAAGTGGCCTTGACCGTACGGCGCCACAATAAAGTGCAACGCGGTGAGGCGAGCTACCGATGTAAACGCTGTCACCAAACGCTGATGCCGGTGTCTGCCGTACTCTAGTCGCGTTTTTCTCGTCTTGGTTTTTTTCGTGTCTGTCCCCATATCAACACAAGCCTCCCAGTCACAGAACAGCGTGTTACACTGGCAACTTATTGATAACGGAACTCAAGCATTATGCGTATTCCTCGAATTTATCACCCAGACCCTTTGCCATCGCAAGGCGATGTGACGCTCACCGACGATGCGGCCAATCACATTGGACGCGTATTGCGCATGCAGCCAGGCCAAGCCGTGCTGCTTTTTGATGGCAGTGGCGCTCAGTTTCCCGCCACTTTAAGCGATGTCACTAAAAAACAAGTGTCCGTGACCATCAGTGCACGAGACGATCACAGTGTGGAGTCGCCACTTGACCTCGAGCTTGGACAAGTGATCTCGCGCGGCGAGAAAATGGAGTTCACCATTCAAAAATCGGTCGAACTGGGCGTCAATGTGATCACACCGTTGATATCAGCGCGGTGCGGCGTGAAGCTCAATGCAGAACGACTCGAGAAAAAACGCCAACAATGGCAAAAGATCGCCATTGGCGCCTGCGAACAAAGCGGCCGTAATCGCGTCCCAGAAGTTCGTCCTGTGATGATGTTGGAGGCGTGGAGCCAAGAAGCCTTTGCCGGACTGAAGCTCAACCTACATCCTCGCGCCCCATATTCCATTAATACGCTGCCAGAACGTCCATCGAAGCTACGCTTGTTGATAGGCCCCGAAGGGGGACTGTCCGATGAAGAAATCGCCATGACGCGCGATTGTGATTTTAAAGAAATTTTACTCGGCCCCCGCGTATTGCGGACCGAAACCGCCGCACTGACGGCCATTACCGCTTTGCAGGTTCGTTTCGGTGATTTGGGTTAGTTGGCGAACAGGAGAATCAAGATGAAAATTGGTGTAGTGATGGATCCGATCTCGGCCATCAATGTAAAAAAAGATTCCACGTTTGCCATGATGTTGGCAGCACAAAAACGCGGTTGGGAAGTGCATTATATCAACATGGATGATATGTCGATGTTGCAAGGTGCGCCGTACGCGAAAACCCATCAAGTCTCGCTACAAGACGATCCGAACGATTGGTATCAAATTACCCACACTCAAACACAGCCACTGAGTGTGTTTGATGCCATCCTGATGCGTAAAGATCCTCCGTTTGATACCGAATATATTTACGCGACCTATATGCTCGAGCGTGCCGAGCAGGCGGGAGTATTGATTGTTAACAAACCGCAGAGCTTGCGCGATTGCAATGAAAAGCTGTATACCGCCTGGTTCCCAGAACACACTCCGACCACACTAGTGACCCGTCGTGCCGACGAGATCAAAGCATTCCAAGCCGAACATGGCGATGTGATTTTAAAACCGCTCGATGGCATGGGCGGCGCATCTATCTTTCGAGTCAAACAAGGCGATCCAAACCTGTCGGTAATTATTGAAACCCTGACCGAGCACGGCAGCCGTTTTTGCATGGCGCAAACCTTCGTGCCTGATATCAGCAATGGCGACAAACGTATCTTAGTGGTCGATGGTGAGCCGGTGCCATACTGCTTGGCGCGTATTCCTGCCGATGGCGAAACACGTGGTAACCTTGCCGCTGGCGGACGTGGTGAAGCCCGCCCGTTATCCCCCACCGATTGGGCGATTGCGCGTGCGGTTGCGCCAACACTTAAAGAGAAAGGCTTAATTTTTGTCGGCCTTGATGTCATTGGCGACAAGCTGACTGAAATCAACGTCACCAGCCCCACCTGCATCCGCGAAATTGATGCAGCGTATGATATATCGATTGGTGATTTGCTGATGGATGCCATTGCAACACGTTGCCAAGGGTAAGTCAGTGGGCGCATTTAATGCGCCTATTTTCACCTAACTTTGTTTTTTAGCGCATACTCAAAGTACGCGCCTCAACGGGAGAACGGCGATATGAATCTGAAAAATCATTTTTTAGTCGCAATGCCAAGCATGACCGATAGCCGTTTTCAACATGGTGTGATTTACGTGTGTGAGCATAACGATGACGGCGCGATGGGATTGATGATCAATCAGCCTATCAATATCTCGGTGGGCAAAATGCTCGACCAAATCGAGGTTGAGCGGCAGCTTCCGCTCTCACAAGCCAAAGATAGCCTGGCGCAACCCGTCCTGTTTGGCGGCCCAGTGTCGGAAGATCGCGGCTTTGTGCTCCACCGTGCAGATCGAAGCTTTGGCACAAGCATCCCACTGTCTGACGATCTTGCGGTCACTACCTCCAAAGACATACTGTCTATTTTGGGAACCGATGAGCAGCCCGACCAATTTATTGTCGCGCTCGGCTATGCCGGATGGGAGCCCGGGCAACTTGAGCTGGAGTTAGCCGAAAACAGCTGGTTAACCTTGGAAGCCGATCCCAAAGTGATTTTTGACACCCCCCTTAGCGAGCGTTGGCAAAAAGCCCTTGATCAACTGGGGATCAACGCGGCGAATTTATCTTCAGAAATAGGACACGCATGACTTCACACACCGTGCTTGGGTTTGATTATGGCGTTAAAAGTATTGGCGTTGCGATCGGTCAATCGTTAACGGGAACCGCACGCCCCCTATGTGCATTAAAAGCCCGCGATGGGATCCCCAATTGGGAAGAGATCGCGTCATTACTCAAAGAGTGGCAACCCGATGTTTTGGTGGTCGGCTTGCCACTTGACTTGAATGGTGAACCACTAGAGACCATCACCCCGCGCGCCCGCAAGTTTGCCAACCGTCTGCATGGACGTTTTGGTTACCCTGTCGAGCTGCACGACGAACGGCTTTCAACCCGAGAAGCCCGTGCAGCATTGTTTGAACGTGGTGGCTATAAGGCACTGCAAAAAGGCGCGGTCGATGCACAATCTGCGGTGGTGATTATCGAAAGCTGGTTTGAACGCCAGTACGCCGATTAATCCAGCGAGCCCGCTCTTTCAATCCGTACATGATCCAGTGCGCTGCCCGGCGCACTGTGCTTAGCACCGGTTTTGATCATCAACTTCAATTCATTGGCCGAGTCGGCATGTCGCAGCGCCTCATCCTCGCTGATACTCCCTTGCACATAAAGCGCATACAGCGATTGATCAAAGGTCTGCATACCAAAATGCTCCCCGCTCAACATGGCTTTTTTCAACGCGTGTAGTTCACCGTTGCGGATCAGCTCTGCCACATGCGCGTTATTGATCAATAATTCAAAGGCACCATGCCGCCCAACCCCATTCACACCCGGTACCAACTGTTGAGCGATAACACCTTTTAAGTTCATCGACAAATCAAACAAAAAGGTCTCTCGCTGTGCTTTAGGCATCAAGTGTAATGCCCGCTCCAGTGCTTGATAGGCGTTATTCGCATGTAAGGTGGCCAAGCAAAGATGGCCCGTTTCGGCAAACTGAAGCGCGAAGTTCATGGTTTCTGGCGTTCGTATTTCACCAATTACCACCATATCTGGCGCTTGCCTGAGCGCATTTTTTAGCGCTGTTTCATAATCCTGGGTATCGATACCAATTTCGCGTTGGCTAACAATGCATTGCTGATGCTCATGAACAAATTCAATCGGATCTTCAACCGTTAGGATATGGCCTTGCCCATAGTGATTACGAAACCCCATCATCGCTGCCATGGTTGTCGACTTACCCGACCCCGTCGCCCCAACCACTAAGACCAAGCCTCGCTTTTGCATCGCAAGCTCTTCGAGCACCACTGGGGTGCCTAACGATGACAAACGCGGAATCTCGGTTTCTATGCGGCGGATCACCATACTGGGCATATCACGCTGCCAATAAGCACTGATCCGAAAACGCCCAACACTGCGTTTTACCGCAAAGTTCGCTTCCCGCTTGGTAATAAATTGCTGCTTTTGTTCCTCGTTCATCGCACTGTTCAACATGACGTTGATTGCCGCCAGCGACAACGGCGAAGACAGAGGTTTTAAGCGTCCATCCACCCGTAACATCACAGGCGCATCCACAGAAATATACGCATCCGAGGCGGTGTGCTCTTGCATCGCCACCAGCACACTACTGAGTTTCATGCTTCCTCCTAAAGCGCACGTAATACGCGATCGCGTTGTTCCGGCGCGATCGTCCCTTGTCCGACTAAATCGGCCAGTGCTTGCTCCATGGTTTGCATCCCTTGATTGGAGCCGGTTTGAATCATCGACACCATTTGCGCGACCTTATCCTCACGGATGAGGTTACGAATCGCTGGGCTTGCGATCATGATTTCATGCGCGGCCACGCGCCCACCTTGCGCTGTTTTTATCAGCTGCTGAGACACAACTGCCCGCAGTGAGGCTGAAAGCATCGAGCGGACCAGCGGCTTATCACTGCCGGGAAAGACATCAATAATACGGTCGACTGTTTTTGCGGCGCTTGACGTATGCAAGGTGCCGAATACCAGATGTCCAGTTTCCGCCGCCGTTAACGCCAAACTAATGGTATCGAGATCTCGCAGCTCTCCTACCAAAATCACATCGGGATCTTCACGCAACGCCGAACGCAGCGCTTGCTGAAACGATAAGGTATCGCGCTTCACTTCACGCTGATTAATCAAACTTTGTTGTGGGTGATGGATAAACTCAATCGGGTCTTCGATGGTGAGAATATGCTTAGGTGCGTGGCGGTTAATGTGATCAACCATGGCCGCCAATGTGGTGGACTTCCCCGAGCCCGTCGGGCCGGTGACCAACACTAATCCATTTGAGAGCCGAGCAAAATCCGCAAAAATCTCGGGTGCATGGAGATCCGCCAAACTAGGGACTGTCTCGGGGATCACCCGAAATACCGCCGCGCAGCCGTGTTGCTGATGAAATGCATTAACCCGAAAACGTCCTACAGACTGCATATGAAATGAAAAATCCACTTCCAACTGCGCTTGAAATTCACGCTGCTGGTTATCATTCATCACATCCAAGACCAATTGATTGACCTCTTGATGGCTCAACGCTGGCAAACTCAACTTGCGCACATCGCCATCTACCCGCACCATAGGCGCCACTCCCGCGGAAAGATGTAGATCTGACGCATTATGTTTTACACTAAAGGCCAATAGCTCAGTGATATCCATTCATTTTCCTCGCAGAATCAAGTATGTGTAGTATCAAGAAAAACATTGAACAGGTCATGGAACACATAGACCGCGCAACGCAAAAATGCGGCCGACCCGAAGGTTCGGTGCAATTGCTTGCGGTGAGTAAAACCAAGCCCATCGAAGCCATCGCAGAAGCGTTGGCGGCAGGACAACACGCGTTTGGTGAAAACTACGTACAAGAAGGCGTGGAAAAAGTGCAGCATTTTGCTCAGCATGCCGCACATTCCGCATTGGAATGGCACTTTATTGGCCCCATTCAGTCCAACAAAACGCGTCAAATTGCCGAGCACTTTGATTGGGTGCATTCGGTGGACCGCTTAAAAGTCGCTAAACGTTTGAGTGAGCAACGCCCCGCACATTTACCCGCCCTGAATGTGTTGGTGCAAGTGAATACCAGCGGGGAAATGTCAAAGTCAGGGGTCGCGTTTGAGGAGGCCGAAGCGCTGGTTGAGGCGATAGCTCAGTTACCGAATCTCACCGTAAGAGGGTTGATGTCGATTCCTCAACCTGAAACCGACTATGCCCAACAATGTGCCGCCTTCGCCCCTTTGGCTGACATGTTTTCAGCATTAAAAGCGAAGTACGAGAGTGTCGATACGCTATCAATGGGGATGAGCGGCGACATGGAAGCAGCGATTGCATCCGGAAGCACCATGGTACGAATTGGGACTGCGGTATTTGGGGCGCGAGAAAAACGCTAACGCGCAGCGAGAAAAAGAAAATAGAACGACACGTGACGTGCTGGTTATCAGCATCAGGTACCACCAACAATAGGAACGTCATTCATGGAACATCGCGCACTGACTTTTATTGGCGCAGGGAACATGGCTCGCTCCATTATCGCGGGCTTAATTCAATCGGGCTACCCAGCCTCAGCGATCACGGCGGCGTCACCAAGTGCCTCGCCGAATAGCGGCTTGCAGGCCGAATTGGGTATTCAGACCACCGCCGATAATCTTGCCGCATGCCAAGGGGCTGAGGTGGTGGTATTGGCGGTCAAGCCACAGCTGATGGCGCAAGTTCTCGCCTCGCTGACTGACGTCGATTGGCAAAACAAATTAGTGATTTCGATCGCCGCAGGGATCCATGCCGATCGCCTGATGGCGATGGCAGGCACAACACTCAACCTCGTTCGCGTGATGCCCAATACTCCCTCTTTAGTCGGACAAGGGATGAGTGGCCTTTATGCCGTCCCTACCGTGTCGGGTGAGGATCGTGATTATGCGGGCGCACTCATGCAAGCTGTCGGTGAGATCTGCTGGGTCAACCAAGAATCTGACATCAATGGCGTGATTGCGGCAGCCGGCAGCGCACCCGCGTATTTCTTCCGATTTATGGAAGCCATGCAGCAAGAAGCGATGCAGCAAGGCTTTGACGACCACACCGCACGTCGTTTGGTGCAACAAGCGGCACTTGGCGCTGCGCAAATGGTGGTAGCCAACCCGGATATCGGATTAGGCACTCTGCGCGAACAAGTGACCTCCAAAGGGGGCACAACCGCTGAAGCATTGCGTGTGTTTGACGAAAACCGGATCGGTGATATTGTCGCGCAAGCCATGCAAGCGGCAGTTAGCCGTGCCGAACAAATGGAAAAAGAATTTTAATCACTAAGGCGACGATATGAATGCAATGACCTTTCTGATCAACACCGCGTTTGATCTTTACATCATGGTGGTGCTGTTGCGCGTTTGGCTACAATTAGCCCGTGCCGACTTCTATAATCCTTTCTCCCAGTTTGTGGTGAAAGCAACCCAGCCTGTTGTCGGACCGCTACGTCGTCTGATCCCAGCACTGGGTGGTTTAGATCTCGCTACCGTGCTCTTTGGCTACCTGTTAATGGTCGCGAAGTTTGCCGTGCTCGATCTGGTGGCGGGTAATCCATTGACGCTAAGTGGTGGCATGTTTATTTTCTCCGCCATCGCACTCCTAAAAGCCGCCGGGAAACTGCTGTTCTGGGTGCTGATTCTGCGCGCTATTCTCAGCTGGGTCAGCCAAGGGAATAATCCGGTTGAATACGTGTTCCACCAACTGACTGAGCCCGTGTGTGCGCCGGTACGTCGCGTCATCCCACCGATTGGCGGGCTCGATTTAAGCATCTTGGTGGTGTTTATTGCCTTACAGTTTATCAATATGCTGATTGGCGATTTTCTCGGCCCAGTGTGGTACGCGCTGTAATGCCCGTCCGTGTTGATACTGAGACAGGCGCAATCACATTGCGCCTGTACGTACAACCTAAAGCAAGCCGAGACCAGTGTCTGGGCCAGCATGGCGATGCGCTTAAGATCGCCATCACAGCCCCACCCACGGATGGCAAAGCCAATGCCCATTTATGCCGCTGGCTTGCCAAGCAGTGTAAGATCGCAAAAAGCAATGTGACAGTGACCCACGGGTTAACAAATCGACACAAGCAAGTGCAGATTGATGCGCCCCAACAGCTTCCTGATTGGCTAACCCCGTATCTTCCCCACTGATCACTCATCGTCAATTATCCGTATTCAGGCGAGGCGACTCGCACGACAACAAGGAAGAATTATGCGTACATTTACGGTAATGCTGGTCAGTTTTCTGAGTCTATTCTCGCTGTCAGCGTGGTCAGGACAATACAAAGAGGTGGGTGAGCTCGAAGTGCACTACAACACGATCTCGACGACCTTTTTAACCCCAGAGATCGCAAAGCAGTACGACATCACGCGAAGTGGCTACCGCGGACTAGTTAATATCGCCGTGCTTGATAAAATGCAGCTCGGCAAACCGGCGGTCAGTGCGACCTTAACAGGAAGCGTGAAAAACCTCGTTGGCAACAGCCGTGAGCTAGACTTCAAGGAAATACGTGAAGGTGAAGCGATTTACTACATTGCTACCTTTGCGGCTGACGATGAAGAAACGTATCAGTTTCATATCGAGTTAAACGCCCAAGGCAACCGATCCGCCACCTTGGACTATCGCTACAAATTTTACGTTGATACCCCTTAATCGGGCTTTAAGCAAATAGGTACTATTCATGAACAAAGTTGTACTCGCCACCGGCAATGCTGGAAAAGTAAAAGAAATGGCTAGCTTACTCAGCGAGTTCGGTTTTGAGGTCTTGCCTCAGAGCGATTTTGCCGTCAAAGATGCCGATGAGACCGGAACCACGTTCATTGAAAATGCCATTATCAAAGCCCGTCATGCGGCAAAAATTACTGGCCTGCCTGCCATCGCAGACGACTCAGGTTTGGAGGTGGACTACCTCAATGGCGCGCCTGGGGTCTATTCTGCCCGGTATGCAGGTGAACAAGCGAGCGATAGCGACAATGTCGTCAAACTGCTAGACGCAATGAAAGACGCACCGGATGCGCAGCGTACCGCACGTTTCCATTGTGTGCTCGTGTATATGCGCCATGCCAATGATCCTACGCCTCTGGTGTGCCATGGTGTATGGGAAGGCAAAATTGCCCACCGCCCTCAGGGTGACAATGGCTTTGGTTATGATCCTGTGTTCTTACCCCATGACCAACAGTGCACCGCCGCAGAAATGCCCGCATCAGAGAAAAAACAGCGCTCCCATCGCGGCCAAGCACTCAATCACTTATTCAACGCGTTAAAAGCGGCCCAGTAAGCATGATCCCACTGAGTTTGTACGTACACATCCCTTGGTGTGTACAAAAGTGCCCGTACTGCGACTTTAACTCTCATGCGCAAAAAGGGGTGATCCCTGAGTCGGACTATATCAGTGCATTGCTCGATGATCTTGATACCGACTTGGCCGCTTATCCTTCTGTTGCAGAGCGGCCGCTACATTCGATTTTTATTGGTGGTGGTACACCAAGCTTGATGTCCCCCCCCGAAATTCAGCGCTTGCTGGATGGTATCAAAGCGCGCCTAACGCCAAGCGCAAAGATGGAAGTGACCATGGAAGCGAACCCTGGCACGGTAGAAGCCGATAAGTTCATTGGCTACCGTCAAGCGGGCGTCAATCGAATCTCTATCGGTGTACAAAGCTTTTCTGCCGATAAACTCGAGCGCTTAGGGCGTATTCATGGTCCGGGAGAGGCCGAACGTGCCGCTCAGCTCGCACACCAAGCCGGATTGGATAGCTTTAACCTCGATTTGATGCATGGCTTACCCAATCAATCGGAGCAAGAAGCGCTGGCGGATCTTGAAAAGGCCATTGCACTCAATCCACCGCATTTGTCTTGGTATCAGTTAACCATCGAGCCTAACACCCAGTTTTACTCCAAACCGCCTACGCTGCCAGAAGAAGATACCCTTTGGGATATTTTTGACAAAGGCCATCAATTGCTCACAGACGCCGGTTATGTGCAGTATGAAACCTCGGCCTACAGCCTTGAGAACAAGCAATGCCAGCATAATCTCAACTACTGGCGGTTTGGCGACTATTTGGGGATTGGCTGCGGGGCGCATGGAAAACTGACCTTGCCAGATCAAGGTCAAGCACGGGTGTTGCGCACAGTCAAAGTCAAGCACCCACGCGGCTACCTCGACCCGGAAAAGGCCTACCTGACCGATAGTCAATGGGTCAAACCCACAGAGCTGGCCTTTGAATTCTTTATGAATCGCTTCCGTTTATTGGAAGCTTGCCCCAAAGCTGAGTTTGTCCAGCGGACAGGCTTACCGCTATCGACACTCGATGCGCCAATGGCAGAGGCGATTGAGCAAGGGTTAATCACAGACACCCGCTCACACTGGCAAATCACGCCAAAAGGAAAATTATTCTTAAACGATCTCTTGGCGATTTTTTTAGCTGACGCAGACTAATCTGTCTGTGGTAAGGTGCTCATAAATACGGCGGATCACCGATCCGCCTTCGTTTATCGAGGGCATCGCCCACCGACATTCAGCAAAAAAGGATACGCCTGTGAGCCCGTCATTTCGCGTCGAGCCCAAACACTGGACCCTGATTGCAGCGCTTATCGTTGCCACCTACGCGTGTTATCTGCTTATAGAACCCTATATTGGCGCCATTGTGCTGGCCTTCATCGTCTCGCTATTATTTTTTCCGGTGCATAACCGTATCGAGCAACGCTTGGGCGATCGCCCAAATACCGCCGCGGTGCTGTCCTGCGTGCTGCTAACCTTTATTATTATTATCCCGCTGACCTTAGTCGCCGCAGCCATCATCCAACAAGGTGTTAGCTTTTTTACCCAAAGTTATGACTGGTTGAATAATGGCGGCGCAAAATCCCTGATGAATAACCAGCAAGTTCAGGGTGCGCTCCACTTTTTCAATCAATGGCTGCCATTTGATTTGATTGACCCGCAAGAAACGGTGAAGAAACTCGCTGCTTGGATGTCGTCATTCAGTGGGCAAATGTTAGAATTCAGCTCCAAAGTACTTGGCGATGTGACCAACTTTTTCATCAACTTTATGCTGATGCTGTTTGTGCTCTTCTTTTTACTCCGAGATCACGAAAGCATCATTCAAACTCTGCGTCATGTGATCCCACTTTCTCGCAGCCAAGAAGATCAACTGCTCGATGAAGTCGAGAAAGTCGCCAAATCTGCCGTGTTAGGCTCATTTCTGACCGCACTCGCCCAAGGCGCAGCCGGTGGCCTAGCCATGTGGGCCGTGGGACTGCCCGCCCTATTCTGGGGAACCATGATGGCTTTCGCTTCCTTTATTCCCGTGGTGGGCACAGCACTTATCTGGCTGCCGACCGTGGTGTATTTAGCCATCACGGGCGAATGGCAATGGGCGCTAGGGCTATTGATATGGAGCGTGGTGGTGGTCGGCTCGATTGATAACCTGCTACGCCCGTTTTTGATGCAGGGGAACTCGGGGATGAATACCTTGCTCATCTTCTTCTCTTTGCTTGGCGGCCTGCACCTATTTGGATTGATGGGACTGATTTATGGCCCCATCATCTTCTCGCTCACCCTCGTCCTCTTTCGCATGTATGAAATTGAGTTCGAGCGTTTCCTCGACCGCCAAGACAATGCCTAACCTGGCATAGGTTGGCCTAGTGCGCGCTTTGTGGGACAATCCGCTCCCCAGCGCGCACCTAAGCGCGTCGATTGTCACGTCTGAATCACGTAAAGAGAACGATCATGAGTTTAACGGCCCCGAGTGAAATTGCGCAGCGCCACCTGACGCTATTTGAAAACAAACATGTTCTATTGGCAGGTGAGCTAGAAGATGACTTTGCTCGGCAACTCCTCGCACATGCAAAAAGTGTCTCTGTGTTTACCACGCATCACGGCTATGCAACGCGCATGGCTGGTACGGGTGTAAATGTGCACGCAGATGCTGAGTATAATGATGAGCAGCCGGTGGACCTTGTCCTCTTTTATTGGCCCAAATCGAAAGCAGAAGCTGACTTTCTTCTCGCGATGCTCACCCATCGCCTCGGCGCCAACGTCGACTGGATAGTGGTGGGTGAAAACCGTAGTGGCGTCAAAAGCATCGAAAAACGTTTTGCGCCTTATGGCCACGTCACCAAACAAGACTCTGCGCGCCGGTGCAGCCTGTATTGCGGCGAGTGCACGTCCCCAGCGCCTCAGTTTGAGTTAGCGGCATGGTTTAATGACTACCCGTTACAAATCGCAGAGGTGACCCTCACGATCCGAGCACTCCCCGGCGTATTTAGCCAAAAAAGTTTAGATGACGGGACTGCTTTACTGCTGAAAAACCTCCCCGCTATGGAAGGGGATGTGATTGACGTCGGTTGTGGCGCTGGTGTCATTGGCACCGCATTGCTGGCGAGCAACACCAAGCTCGCACTGACGTTTGTCGATGTGAATCACTTAGCCGTTGCCTCGACACAAGCGACCCTTGAGGCCAATGGACTCAAAGGTTCTGTGTTGGTTTCAGATATGCTAAGTGCCGTCAGTGGACAGCAGTTTGATGCCATTATCAGCAATCCCCCATTCCATGAAGGGCTAGAGACACATTATCACGCCACCGAGTCGTTACTGGAAAGCGCCCCTCGCTATCTGCGTCGTCGCGGCCAACTGGTGATCGTCGCCAATAGCTTCTTACGTTACCCACCGCTTATTGAAAAAGGGTTTGGTCAGTGCGATACCCTCGCGAAAACACGTCGATTCGCAGTTTATCATGCGCAAAAAGCGCGCTAGTTGCTGATAACACCATCAATCAGCGCACTAACACAGTTTTAAGGCTTGATACCTGACAGCAGGTCACAGTTTTAGCTCATCGGACGTGTTAGCGTTTACTCTCTCGCGGCTGCCTTTTGGCAGCCGCTTGCGATTCAAGCCCGCGTGATCAGGGAGAGGTACTCACAGCGTGCAAATGGATATGGGTTACTCAACGCGTCTTCAACGCCGCTTTATGTGGTGGTTTTTTAGCCTTAGCATTATTCCTGTGGTAATTCTGACCGGTTACTTCACATGGAGTCAGTCACAGCTGTTGATCACCCAAGCCCACCAACAGCTGGAGAACGAACGGGATCGCTACTACTTCACCATCAAAGAATATTTTCATGATCAGGTGCGTGCCGTTGTTAACCTTGCAGACTCCGACTTGGCGATTAGCAGTGGTGGGCGCTTCTATGGCTTTCCGAATGCGTTCGCCCAATTAGGTGAAGACACGTCCCAAGCGCACCGACAGCTCATGCAAATCCTCCAGCAAAACGCAGGAACACACCTCAAGACCAACAACCAGAATTATCACCGCCTTTACCGACAGTTTAACCGTCAATACCAATCATGGATGGCAAGGTATGAATTCAATAATGTGGCGATGTTTGACCGAAACCAACACCTCGTTTTTGCCGTCAAAGCCACGTCACAGTTGCTCGCGGATACCAGACTACACCAAGCTGTCACCCAATTATTAGATGCCCCGCCTGAGCAACGCCCTAAGTGGGTACGCACTCACTTTGCTCCCCAAGGTTC
Organism: Salinivibrio sp. IB574; assembly: GCF_001996205.1. Taxonomy (NCBI): domain Bacteria; kingdom Pseudomonadati; phylum Pseudomonadota; class Gammaproteobacteria; order Vibrionales; family Vibrionaceae; genus Salinivibrio; species Salinivibrio sp. IB574. The sequence continues at coordinate 43,237 of NZ_MUFN01000024.1, forward strand.
ACGCACCATGCAAGCATGGTATCTCGCCCCTATTCTGAAAAGCGGCCAGATCCAAAGTATTCTTGCCGTAAGTACCACGACGGACAACTTGTCCGCCATGCTACGTCAGCTTCAACGCCCTCATTCAGGCTTATGGCTTATTGATCAATCACATCAGTCCTTACTCAGTGGCTGGGTACCCCGCTCAAGTCATGCCAAACTCGCTGTTTCCCCACCACAAGCGGCAATTATAAAAAGCTTAGAGGGTCAACAAGGAGTATTGTCACCCAGCGACTATGCATTGATGCCACAACTGACCGCCTATCGTCCCGTCAGCATCGGTAACACTTCTTGGGCACTGATAACTTGCACCCCCAAGCAAAGCGCATATCAGCCGCTTTATCGCCTATATTCAATCAGTGTGACCTTGGTGATAGCCCTGATTGTATTACTGCTATTTATTGGACACTGGCTCTCCCATCGACTTGCTCTCCCTATGTTGCAACTGACTTGGTGCGCCGAGCAATTTGCAGCCGGTGAGCTTGACTATCCAGTGACGCATCGGCAACGCCAAGATGAAATCGGACGGCTTGCCACTGCCTTATCGCACTTGCAGCTCCGATTAAAAGCGACGTGCTTTTCAACATCATCTCCCTCATCCAGTGAGCACACACCTGCAATGCAGTCAGGCAGCTTACACCACAGCTTAGTCATCGCGATGAACCTCGCGTTAGAGGCATGGGGCGGAGATAAAGTCGGTTTGGCCGAGCAAAGCGGTTTATGGCGCGTCTATTCCGACAAAGGTAGCCTACAAACAAGAACCTTGGATAAATACCTGCACCTTGAAACGGTTCCCAAAACGCCGCGTTGGCGGAATGTGGTACGTAGTCTCGATTTCGTTCTCCAGCATACGGACAGACAATCGCCTTACTACCAACCCTTAAAACAGGCCCAACAAGAAATCCAACATTGGATTACCGACCGTCGTTAACGTTGTCATTGAGAGCAAGCAGTCTTATAGTGGCTCAAACCCTCAATCACTAGGTCTGAATGGCGCTTTCACTTCCTCAATTGCGAGTGTTTTTAACTATCGTGCAAGAGGGCACGATCACCGCCGCTGCCAAGAAACTGTTTCTCAGTAAACCAGCGGTCAGCATGGCGCTTGCCGAGTTAGAAAGTCAGCTCGGTTACCCCTTGTTTGATCGACGCGGCAACCGACTCCACCTTAATGACCAAGGTGCTGCGCTGATCCCTAAAGCAGATGAATTGCTGACCCGTAGCGATGAGATTAGCGCGGCACTGAAAGACGACAGCCAGTTGATTGGCTGCCTACGATTAGGGGGAAGCGATACGGTGGGCAATCAGCTTTTGCCGTCACTGATCAGCGATTTTCGTCATGCAACCGCGCATCAACAACAAACATTAGTGATTGCAAACAGCCAAGAGATCATCGCTCGCCTACAACATTTCGAGCTGGATATCGGTTTAATAGAAGGTGAAATCCAACATCCTGATTTACTGCAAACGCCTTGGCTAAGTGATCAGATGGCGGTGGTGTGTCACCCTGATCACCCACTTGTCAGTCAAGCGCCGTTAAGTATTGGGGATCTCGACAATCAAACTTGGCTGATCCGCGAATCTGGCTCGGGCACACGCGAGCACTTTCTCTCACGCCTTGCTCCTCGCTTCGAGCGCTGGCACCTTTCTTTCGAGCTTAATACCACAGAAGCGACTTTAAACGCCGCGAGTGCCGGGTTAGGCTTGGCATATCTGTCTAAGCTCTCCGCGCAACACGCCATTGCCGACGGTCGAGTCGTTGCCCTCGAACTCCCTCTGCTATTATCCCGGCGCTATTGGCTTGTGCGTCATAAAGATAAATACCAGTCAGGTTTACTCACCCGCTTCTGGGACTTTTGCTTACACTGGCAACCTCAACCCCATTCTTCTACTTAACCAGCAATCACCACGCGACAGATACAAAAAAGCCCCGACCGCGAGGTCAGGGCTTGGTGTTTTCTCATCAAAGTCTTACATTTATTTGCTTTGATGCTTAAATTGCGAGCTATGCGCAGTTAGTTTTGAAGCGAGACGCACAGTGTATGCCAATATATGAGCACCGTAGCTATCAAAAATCGCAAGCAATAGTCACAATTTATAATCAAAGCCTGGCGATGTCCTACTCTCACATGGGGAGACCCCACACTACCATCGGCGCTGCTTCGTTTCACTACTGAGTTCGGCATGGAATCAGGTGGGTCCAAAGCGCTATGGTCGCCAAGCAAAATCTTTAATCTAGAAAGCTGTTCGTTCTCGCCACAATCAACTGGCTTATTTTAAGTCCAACCCAAAACCTCTTGGGTGTTGTATGGTTAAGCCTCACGGGCAATTAGTACAGGTTAGCTCAACGCCTCACAGCGCTTACACACCCTGCCTATCAACGTCGTAGTCATCTCGGGGCCTTTAGAGAGCTCGAAGCTCTAGGGA